>NZ_JAAKEH010000001.1:0-163868 GCF_011039095.1 Desulfovibrio sp. ZJ200
TTTGACTTTTTATGAAAGTCAAAGGTGGCATTCAGGCGAAAAACGCGGTTTTCGCCTGAATGTACGCCGCGTTGCGGCGGCTGCCGCTTTCGCGTCAGCAGAGCATTTTCAAAGTGAAAATGCTCTAGCCCTTGCGCACGCGCACCTTGTATTTGCGCAGGAAGTCCGTGGGCTGGTAGGTCATTTTGGCCTGGCGCAGACCTTCTTCATCCAGATCCTGCGCCCGGTTGATATACGCAACGCCCTGGCCCGCGCGCCGCGCGAACAGGCAGTTGATGGTCTGGTACACGCCCTTAAAGCCGTTGAGGCCTTTTTCGTAGTGCACGCCCAGACTGAGCTCGTCCAGCTTTTCGCCCACGCTGAAAGCCACCATCCGCTTGTCCACGTAGAGAGAGCCGCCCGAGAGCCCGCTGAAGCAGTTCCAGTGCGAGAGCACGCGGTTGATGGCTTCATTTTCGGCCTGAAGCGAACGGGAGCCCTCGCATTCATGCCATTGACACCAGTCGTCCTGCACGGCAAGCACGTCCTCGATCATGGCGTCGTCCAGGGCACGATAGTCAGGCTCGCCATACGCCTTGATGAAGCTGTTCAGGTGATTGCGCTTTTTATGAAAACGGTTGCCGGGCAGCTCGGCCAGATCTTCCTGCCTGTAAAGGTATTCCCACTGGCCGCGGTCTTCCTGCGGCTGGATCTGCCCGGGCAGGGCCTGTTCCCAGATGCGCAGCAATTCTTCGGGCACGCGTGCGAAATGGTGCTCGTCCTGACTGAAAGCCAGGGGCAGAATACTTTGCCAGTCCACGGCGTTCCAGTCGCCCACCGGAGCCCAGCAGACCCGGTGCGGGCGCGTCTGGCGGATCCAACAGAGCTGATCGTCAAAACACCATTCCAGGCCGTAATAATCCTGCCAGCCCCAGAGGTTGGGCAGTGTGTAGTCCAGGGAGCGGCGCGGCGTGCGCTGCCAGAGAGCATAAAAATCCCGGCGGCCGTCCAGGCTTACGGGCGTAAAATCCTTGTTCATTGACTTTCTCCTTTCAAAACTCGCGTGCCCATCCGCGGCAGGGGCCGCGGCGCCGCTCAGGCGACGTCAGGCCCGCAGCGCGGGCTTTTCGCCCTGTGGAGGCGTTTTGCGCAGACGGTTCATGGCAAAGCGCGTCCAGTCGCGGAAGAGCACTACATAGAGCATGATGCCGGTTTGCAGACACTGCGAAAACAGCATGGCCACAAAAACGCCCGAGGCCGTGCCCCAGAGCTTGTGGCCCAGAAGCCAGCCCAGAGGCAGACGCACCAGCCAGAACGTGCCTCCGTAAATCATCAGATTATACTGGGTTGCCCCGGCGCCGATCATGATGCCGCCCATGACCGTGCTGGCAATGGAAAAGGGCGTGGAAAGCAGATTATACGTCAAATAGCTGATGATCTGGGCCTGCGTGCCCGGTTCTTGCGAAAGCAGCTCCGCGATTTCCCGGCGGAAGGGCCAGAGCGCGGCGGCCATAAGGCTCATGACCACAGCGGCCACGCCGACCATGTTCAGGGCCACCCGTTTGGCCTCCGCGGGTTGGCCGGCGCCCAGGCTGTTGCCCACCAGCACGGCCACGCTCATGTTGAAGGCCATGCCCGGCAGGAAAAGCAGAGCTTCCGCCCGCAGCCCGGCCGTGAGACCGGCCAGGGCGTTGACGCTGTCCGCGGGCAGCGAGGCCACCAGCACAAAAAGCGTCAGATAGCCCGACTGCCAGACAATCTGGGCCGCGCCCGCGGGCAGGGCGACCCGCAGCAGATAGGGCAGGCCGGCCTTGAGCCAGCGCAGGCTGGGCAGGGCGCGGCGCTGCAGATAGCCGGAGCGGGCCAGCAGCAGGCAGTTGCAGACGGCCCCCAGGCATTGCGCGCCGAAGGTGGCCCAGGCCAGGCCCATATAGCCGCAGGCGGGCAGGCCGAACCAGCCCAGGCCGAAGCCCAGGCAGGCCACAAGGTTGGCCGCGCAAACCACGGCGGCCACCCAGAGCGGCGGCAAGACCTGCCGGGTGGCGCGGAACATGACGCCCGTGGCGGAATAAACATACTGAGCGGGCAGGGCCAGCATGGTGACCTGCCAGAGTTCGCGGGCAATGGGCAGAATGCTTTCCGGCACCATGAGCAGGCGCAGAATATCGTCTCCGAGCAGCCACCCGATCAGGGCCACCAGCAGGCCCAGGCCCAGACTGCCGATCACCGTGGCGCTCACATAACGCTGTGCCCGGAGCAGCTTGAGCGCGCCCAGGGATTGGCTCACAGCGGCCGTGGCCCCGCTGGAGACGGCCATGATCACGGCCATCAGGAAGACGGCGCATTGCGTCACCATGCCCAGGGCCGCCTGCACCTCAGCGTTGATCCGCCCGGCCACCCAGACAGTGATGAAGCCCATGAAGAACACAAGGTACATCATGAGCATCTGCGGCCAAGTCAGCCGCCAGACCGCGCGCGGCGAGGTGCTTAAATCAGGCCTGGGCATCACGACCGCCCGGGGGAGGCAAAAGCGTGGCATCCGTTATCATCGTCATTTCCCGCCGGGCTGCGATCACGCCCGGCCTGCGTCACAGGCCTGCAAAGCCGCGCGCAAGGTCTTCAAGCGTCTCCCGGCGACGGATCAGCCGCGCCGTGCCGTTGCTTTGAATCAGCACTTCTGCCGGAAGGCGGCGCTGATTGTAATTGGAGGCCATCACAAAGCCATAGGCTCCGGCATCCAGGACGCCCAGCACATCCCCTTCGCGCATGACGGGCAAGAGGCGGTCTTTCGCCAGGATATCGCCGCTCTCGCAGATGTTGCCCACAACGGTCTGGAGCTGCGGCTCCTGCGACGGCGCGCGCTCGCCGGGGCGGCGGTAAATTTCCAGATCGTGAAAAGAGTCGTACATGGCCGGGCGCACCAGAACGTTGAAGCCCAGATCCGTGCCCACATAGCGCTTGTCGCCGTTCTTTTTCACGGCATGGACCCGGCCCAGCAAAACGCCGCACTCGGCGGCCACATAGCGGCCCGGTTCAATGAGAAAGCGCCCGGCGTAGCCGGTCTTGCGGGCCCAGCCGCTGAGCAGTTCGTGCAGGCGGCGGCCCAGTTCGGCAAGATCCAGGCGCGGCTGCTGCTCATATTTGCGGTAAGGAATGCCGAATCCGCCGCCGAAGTCAATAATCTCCAGTTTTTCCAAGGCATTGCCGGGCAGGCTTTGCGCAAGGCGCAGCAATACCGCGGCCGCTTCCAGATAGCCGTCAGGCTCCATGAACAGGGAGCCGATATGCTGGTTGACCCCGGCCAGGGTCATGCGATGCTCTGCCAGCAAGGCAAAGACCTCATCCATCTTGTCGGGCGTGACGCCGAATTTGGTTTCCTTGCCCGCGGTGATCACCTTGGCGTGATGCCCGGCGCCGATGCCGGGATTAAAACGCACCATGACCTTGCCGCCAGGGTTGAGCCGCCCCAGGGCATCCAACTGGGAGAGGGAATCCACGCTGACCAAAAGCCCGTGTGCCAGGGCATTTTGCAGCTCTTCGGGCGAATTGTTGTTGGAGATATAGAGAATCTCCCTGGCCGTGAAGCCCGCCAGCTCATCCATGAACAATTCGCCGGGGCTCATGGCGTCCACTACCAGGCCTTCCTGGCGGATAATCCGCAACAGCGCGGGATTGGCATTGGCCTTGACCGAATAGTTGACCCCGAAGCCGGGGTGGCTCGTCAGCGTCATCAAATCCCGGCAACGCTCGCGCAGGATGCCTTCATTATAAACGTAGAGCGGCGTGCCGTAGGTTTCGGCAAGTTCGAGAGGCGTATGGCTGCCGTAGAAGTTCAGGCTGTCGGTATACGTGGAGCGGATGTCGGACATAAGTACCTCGAAAAAGAGCTGCTGGGCCGTTTGCAGCAAAAGCAGACGGCTTTTGATTACGCACAAATATTGATTATCCTTGCCGCGCCGCGCGCTGTCAAGCGCGGAAGGCCGATGACCGCCTTACCGTCAATAAAATATGAAATAATACAAATCCATATTATCAACTTGATTCGGGTTGCTCCTTTTAACGTATATTCATGCAGTTCAGACATATATGTTCACTCCGAATGGAGAAAATATTATACAATAGCGTAAATATCCTCCGCCATCATCTCGGCCTGTTTCATCACCGTTTCAGTCGCCAATGCCTGCATATCCGGAGGGTAGCCGTATTTGCGCAAGGTGCGTTTGATGATGACCCGTAATTGAGCCTGCACATTTTCCCTGACATTCCAGTCAATGGACGCATTGGCGCGCACCTTTTCCGTCAGCACAACGGCAAGTTCGCGCAATTTGTCCTTACCCATCAGTTCGCGGGCGGATTCATTATCGGCTACCGCCATGTAAAAGGCGTATTCGTATTCGGTCAGCCCCAGTTCTCCGGCTTCCTTGTCGGATTCGCGTATCTGCCTGCCGATGTTGATGACTTCGTCAATGACTTCGGCGGCGGAAAGAATTTTGTTATGATATCGTTTGAGCGCGCCTTCCAGCAATTCCAGCAGTTTTTTGCTTTGCAGCAGATTTTTGCGCGCGCGTGTTTTCAGCTCGTCATTGATCAGCTTTTTGAGCACTTCCAGCGCAATATTTCTGTGCGGCATATTTTTCATTTCCAGCATGAACTCGTCAGAGAGGATGGAAATGTCGGGCTTTTTGATGCCCGCCGCGTCGAAGACATCAATGACCTGTTCGGACACAAGCGCCTTGTCAATCACCTGTTTGATGGCGCTTTCCATCTCCGCGCTGCTGCCCGCGCTGGAGCTTCCGCCGTCAAACTTGGTCAGTCTGGCTTTTACGGCCTGAAAGAAGGCCACTTCATCCGCAACGGCGAGGGCCTGGGGATGGGGCACGGCCAGGGCAAACGCGGCGGAAAGGGCAACGACCGCATCTGTAAACCGTTTTTTGCCGTTCTCCAGTCCAAGGATATGCTCTTCAGCTTCAAGAAGAATGCCCAGCTTGCGGGAGGTGTCAGCCGTAAAATATTCCGTATAGGGGAAAGCGTGCAGAATCGCCGCTGTCACCTCCAGCTTTTCCCGCATGATGTCCAGCGCCTGTTCCTGGGTATGGACGGGTTCTCCCTTGCCTCCAGCGTCGCCGTAGAAAGCCAGGGCTTTTTTCAGATCCGCCGCGATGCCCAGATAATCCACGATCAGGCCGCCGGGCTTGTCGGCATAGACGCGGTTGACGCGCGCAATGGCCTGCATGAGGGTATGGCCCTGCATGGGCTTGTCCAGATACATGGTATGCAGGCAGGGCACGTCAAAACCTGTCAGCCACATATCACAGACAAGAACAAGCTGAAGCGGGTCAGCAGGGTTTTTCATGCGCTCGGCAAGCACTTTGCGCTGCGCCTTGCTGGTGTGAAATTTCGTCAATTCCGGGCCATCGGCGGAACTGGCCGTCATCACCACCTTGATTGCGCCTTTTTTCAGATCCTCATTGTGCCAGTCGGGGCGCAAGGCGATGATCCGGTCGTAAAGAGCGGCCGCAATGGGGCGAGACATGCACACGATCAGCCCCTTGCCGGAAAATACTTTCTGCCGCGCCTCAAAGTGCTCCACAATATCACGCGCGATGTTGGCAAGGCGTTTCTTGCTTCCGATCAACGCTTCCAGGCGCGCGCGTTTGCTTCTGGCCTTTTCCGCCTGTTCCGCGTCATCTTCCTCCAGCTCCGCGTCAAGCTCGCGGATAAGCCGTTTGCCTTCTTCCGGCAGATCGATCCGGGCCATGCGGCTTTCATAGAAGATGGGGACAGTAGCCTGATCATCCACCGCGCGGGCAATATCGTACACGTCAATATAATCGCCGAACACTGTGCGGGTATTGGCGTCTGTTTTTTCAATGGGAGTGCCGGTAAAGCCAAGATAGGTCGCGTTTGGCAAGGCATCCCGCAGATATTTGGCCAGGCCGTACACGGTTTTTTTGCCGATAACCCTTCCTTCGCTGTCCTTTACATTGACTTCATGGGCCTTGAATCCGTATTGCGTGCGGTGCGCCTCATCTGTGATGACGACAATATTGCGCCGTTCCGACAGCAGTTCGTGGATATTGCCTTCCTCGGGCATGAATTTCTGCATGGTGGAAAACACGATGCCGCCCGAAGCCACCTTGAGCAGGCGTTTCAGTTGATCCCTGTCCGCCGCCTGTTTTGGTTCCTGCCCCAGGACCTGAGCGGAAGCGGCAAATGTGTCGAAAAGCTGATCGTCCAGATCGTTTCTGTCCGTAAGCACGACAATGGTCGGGTTATCCAGGCGATGCACAATCTTGGCGGAAAAGAAAACCATGGAAAGCGACTTGCCGCTTCCCTGTGTATGCCAGACGACCCCGCCCTTGCCGCGCTGTGCATCATTGCGCCCCGCGGCCCGCATTGTGGAGGCGACCGCCTTGTTTACCGCATAGTATTGATGATAGGCGGCGGTCTTTTTCACGGTGGTTACGCTGACCAGCCCCTGCTCATCCTGTTTTTTGACCTTTTCAAACACGGTGAAGAAGCGGAGAAGATCCAGCAGCGTGGCCTTGTTCAACATGCCGTTGACAAGCACTTCAAGCTGACTTTTCAGGCGCGGCGCTTCGCGCGCTCCATCCTCGCTTTTCCAGACTGAAAAGCGGGAAAAATCCGCTGAAAGCGAACCGGCTCTGGCTTCCAGCCCGTCCGAGATGACAAGCAAAGCGTTGTACGCCATGAGCGAGGGGATATCCTGCTTGTACGTCTGCAACTGCTGAAAGGCTGTTGTGATTGTGGCCGATGCATCCGCCGCGTTTTTGAGCTCAATGACAACCAGAGGCAGACCGTTGACAAACAACACGATATCCGGGCGCCTGTTCAGGTTGTTTTCCACAAACGAGAATTGATTGACGGCTGTGAACTCGTTGTTTTCCGGAGTCGTGAAATCCACCAGCCAGACCAGATCGCCGCGTGTTGCGCCCTCCTTTTGATAGCTTACCGGCACGCCTTGCGTCAGGAGCTTGTGAAAAGACTCATTGGCGCTGATCAAATCCGGGCTGGAAAGGCGCAGAACCTGACGCACGGCCTCCTGCCGCGCGGTGGCGGGAATGGAGGGATTGAGGCGATCCACGGCTTCTTGCAAGACGCCTTCCAGGATCGGGCCTGTCAGGGAAGAGCGGAGGGGATTGGAGCCGCCCGGCGCAATATCCGGGCCGTAAACGCGGGAATAGCCGAGCTGCTCCAATCGGTTCAGGGCGAGTTCCTCAATGGCGGCTTCACATATCCGGCTCACGGTTTTTCCTCATGTCGTTGACTGCTTCATGTCATGGTTTGCTTCGTATTCCGTTGCCCAGGCTGTTGCGGCGGCATTGAGGCTTTCCAGATCCTCATCGTCAAAACGAGCACGCTGCCACTGTGTATAATCGAAGCGTTCCCTCAGGATGGCCGCAATAAAATGTTCCGCATCAACGGCGCCCAGTTTTTCCACCAGATAACGCATGCCTCTGTCCATCAGTTCCGCGGTGCTTGTATTCATTGTTTATCAACCTCCATACGGATAAAATCCATGGGGTTCAGCAAGAGAAGGTTTTCATGTTTATATCGCAACAGGCGATCATCTGTGGACAGCAAATAATCGCAGCCGGCATCAAGCGCGCAGGCCACATGCAAGGCGTCCTTGGCCTTCATGCCGCCCCGCATGATGTCCGCGGCCAACTTTTGCACGATTGCCGCGCGTTTGCTGGAAACATACAGACTGCCATATTGGCGTAAAAAAACGCTTATGGCTGTTTTTCGCATAAGGAACGGATTTTGACTGTTCTCATACCACAAAATATACGATGTCACCAACTGAATATGGCCTGCCCTGATGCGTGACTGGATATGGAGCTTTGCCTGCGCCTCCAGGGAATTTCGTATAGGAGACTGATCGTCATACGGTCTGTTGAAACAGCATGTGTCCAGGTATATCCTCAACATAAAACCACCATACTGTTTAGTTTATGGCCACCCGCACTTCGCCGCTCATGAGTTTGGGCAGGAGCGTGTCGCGGAGTTTTTCAAGGGTAGTAATTTGTGCTTTATTTTGCATAAGTTTATTTAAATATGGTTCTATAATATCTGACATGGTATATATTTCTTTTTTGCTTGGTACTTTTACAATTGGGGATTGGAGCCGCCCGGCGCAATATCCGGGCCGTAAACGCGGGAATAGCCGAGCTGCTCCAATCGGTTCAGGGCGAGTTCCTCAATGGCGGCTTCGGTCAGTTTCGGCATGGGCGACCCTCGGTTTGTTGCGCATCTGTGCGAGACAAGCTTTTTTGTTGCGCATTTTTTGCTGTTTTTGCGCAACAAACGGATGCGGGTTCACGAAGAGGCCTGGCCTTCCACAAGATTGAGCAGCTTCAGAAAACTGTAGACGGCAGCCCTTCTGCCGCTGGCGGGCCGCGCGATCCTGAGGAAGCCTTTTTCCACAAGCAAAGGGAGAATACGGCGCGCGGTGGCCTCGGGAATGTCAGCCTTGCTCACAAAATCAGAACTGGAGAATGTTGGAACTTTAAAAATCCAGTCCACTGTTTTTATCGCAAATTGGGAGTTAAGAAGCTCCGGAATACGATTCTTCATTGTATCGTACAGGTCAAGAATCCCTTTGGCTTTCGCTATATTTTCCTTTGCCTGTGTGTCCAGGGACTGAAGAAAAAAGATAATCCATTCCGTCCATTGCCCATACTGGGAAACCGCGCGCAATTTTTGGTAATACCCGTCACGATTACTCTCAAATACAGAACTTATATAAAAGGCTGGACGTGATATGATTTCTTTCTGCCAGAGAAAAAGAGGGATAAACATGCGGCCAAGGCGTCCATTGCCGTCAAGGAAGGGATGCAATGCTTCAAACTCCACATGCAGGAGCGCAAGCTGGACAAGTTTGTCAGGAAAATCAGCGTGAATAAAGTTTTCCCAGGTATTCATCCCTGCCTGCAATTTGTCGGCGCTGACAGGTATAAAATGAGCTTCTTCAAGAGTACAGCCATATGGTCCAATCCAGTTGGGGATTTTCCGGTACTCTCCAGGCGATCGGTTTTGTCCCCGTACTCCAGACAGGAGAGTTTTATGCAATTCCTTGATAACTCTTTGCGACAGCGGGAGCGTTTCAAGGAGTGTTTCCGCCTCGTGCATGGCCTGACGATAGTTCAGTATTTCGTAGATATCCGCTTTGCGATTTTCGTCATATTGGCCATTGTCGCCGCTTGCTTCATACTCCAAAACCTCACCCATCGTTGCCTGTGTGCCTTCAATGCGGGAAGAGAGAACAGCTTCCTGTGTGGTCAATGGTGTAAGAAGCACATTGGCGTTCGGTATGACGCTGAGAACTCCATCATAATAGGCAATGGCCCTGCTTGCGGGGCCAATATAGGGGATTATCTTTTCCCACTGCAACTCCACTGGCGGAAAACATTGATAGTGATATTGCGCAGGGGGAGTGCTCCTTTTTTGCATGGCTGGTACCTTTTCTCTTGTATTAGTATGTCACCCGCACTTCGCCGCTCATGAGTTTGGGCAGGAGCGTGTCGCGGAGTTTTTCAAGGGTGATAATTTGAGTTTGGTTGGAACGAATTTTAGCGAATATGTTTTCAGCAATACCTTCAAATTTTTCTATTCTAATCTTATGCGGTAAAAAAATTTCAATATTTTTTATATCTGATTGACGTATCAATGGCTGAGTGCTCCCAACATTATAATCTTCAAGATGCAAAAATTTTAAAAGGAAGTATGTAAAGTAAAAATATTTAATTTCTGTAAAAACTAATGTATTATCAGAATACCATGCTTTTTCAAAAAAAGTAAAAATATTTCCTAAAGTTCCAACTCTACCGGTGTATATTATTTTTTCATCATATAAAAACTCATTCGTTGTTCCAATTTTGCCATTCGCACCTAAAATTGGGTAAGTACCATTTTCTAAAAAAGCTTCTTTCTTTAAGCCTTTACCGCTAGAGATATCGAACAAATCACCAATCTTAGTTTTATTATTTCTCTCGCCTGACGTTATGGCAAACCATTGCCGAAACAACGCTTCAGCCATTGCCTCCAGAGTGACATTCTGGCGATTGAGCAGGTCAATTTTGTCGTCAAGACTGCTGAGGACGGCGGCGATGGCGTGTTGCTCTTGGAGAGGGGGGACTGAGACTGGCAGTTGATAAAAATCTTCACGACTTGTTGATGGGATAGCTGATCCACTATCTAACTCATTAATATCCTGTGTTTTTAAATAATAATAAGCCCATTTTACATCAAAATTTTCTTTCTTTTTAATATAAAAAGCTGTATCAATTACAAAAAAAGGAATTGATGAATAATGCACTTCTCTATATTCACCTTTCCTTCCGATAATTATTCCAGCTTCATTGCATAAAACAGTGTTACATTTTCCGATTTGACCATTTGTCCCATATACAGGGTAATCACCGTATTTTCGCTGATCTGCACGTAAGGCTTTACCATATTCTAAAGATACAATATCTCCCCAATATAAATTCCGCCAAACAGAATTCATATCTTCACCTTCCCGAGACTCTCCAGAATTGCCGCGTTCAGCTTTTTCTCTTCCTCCAGTTGTCCGGCAAAGTCTTTTTGCAGGCTCGCAAAGCGTTGGGCAAAGTCGAAGGCATCCTCTTCATCGGGCAAGCCCACATAACGGCCCGGGGTAAGCACATAGTCCTTTGCCGCCACTTCGGAAAGCGGCACCGAGGCGCAAAAACCTTTCACATCCGCATAGTTGCCGTCCACATTGCGCCAGTTGTGGTAGGTTTCGCTGATGGTTGTGATGTCTTCCGGCGTCAGCACGCGGGTACGGCGATTGATGAGCGTGCCCATGTTGCGGGCGTCAATAAACAGGATTTCGCCGCTGCGGTTGCGGAATCTGTGGTTTGTCCGGTCACGGGCCAGAAACCACAGGGCCGCCGGAATCTGGGTATTCAAAAAGAGCTTGGCAGGCAGATTGACAATGCAGTCAATCAGATTGCCTTCCTCAATCATGCGGCGGCGGATCTCACCCTCGCCGCTGCTCTTGCTGGTCAGCGCGCCCTTGGCAAGCACAATGCCGGCCTGCCCCGCCGGGGCAAGGTGGAAGGCGAAATGCTGGAGCCAGGCAAAATTGGCGCTGCCGGCCGGCGGCACGCCATATTGCCAGCGGGCGTCCTTGCGGAGCATGTCGCCGCTCCAGTCGCTGTCATTGAAGGGCGGATTGGCAAGAATGTAGTCAGCCCGCACATCCTTGAGCGCATCGTTGAGAAAAGAGCCTTCGTTGTTCCATTTCACCTGCGAACTTTCGATGCCGCGAATGGCAAGGTTCATTTTTGCCAGCCGCCAGGTGGTCTGGTTGCTCTCCTGCCCGTAGATGCTGATGTCCTTGATCCGGCCCTGATGCTCGCGCACGAATTTTTCACTTTGCACGAACATGCCGCCGCTGCCGCAGCAGGGGTCCATGACCCGCCCCTTGAACGGCTCCAGCATGGCGACCAGCAATTCCACAATGGATCGCGGCGTATAGAACTGACCGCCCTTTTTGCCTTCGGCCAGGGCGAACTCGCCAAGGAAATACTCGAAGACATGCCCCAGCACATCGGCGCTGCGGGCTTTGGCATCGCCCAGGGCAATGCCGGAAACAAGGTCGATCAACGCGCCAAGACTGGCCGGGTCCAGATTCTCCCTGGCGTACACCTTGGGCAAAACGCCCCTGAGTGCGGCGTTTTCCTTCTCGATGGCGTCCATGGCGGCATCGACCAAAACGCCGATTTCCGGTTTTTTGGCATTGTCGCGCAACCAGTTCCAACGCGCGGGCCGGGGCACGAAAAAAACATTCTTGGCCGTGTATTCATCCCGATCTTCCGGATCGGCGTCTTCAAATTCTCCCTTGCCCTCCTGTAGCCGGACAAACAGGCTCTCAAAGGAATCTGAAATGTATTTCAGAAAAATCAGCCCAAGCACCACATGCTTGTACTCGGCGGCGTCTATGTTTTTGCGCAGCTTGTCCGCCGCGCTCCAGAGCTGTTTTTCCAGCGGCTCCTGCGGCGTTTCCTTTTTGGGGCGGGCCATGCTTTGTCCTTGGTCAATGGTGTATTCGGTCTGATGATAGATGCATGAAAGTGAGATGGCAAGAGCAGGAATGCCCGAACAGACTACGGACATTCCCTGTCTTTACAGCTCATCCGGCGAGGTATCCGACCTGATGGTAAATCCACACGCTCGCTCTGGCGCTGGAGCAGTTCGGCCCGCTTGCGATTCAGGAAGTCGAGATTCGGCCAGTTTTGCCGGAGTACCGTTGGACTTCACATTCCTGAGCATGGTGTCGGTCAGTGGCATGGCTAAAATCCTTTGCTGGCAAGGGGTTACGGGGTGACGGTATTTTTCGGGCCGCGTTTCCTCCATGTTGGCTCATACCGCAATAAATACCGTCATTTTTGTTGGTTCTCCCTGCTTTTTACGACACCTCGCTGGACATGACATTTCCCAAAACGCCAAGTCCCGCAAGGCTTTTCAGACCTTGCGGGACTCAGTTGGATTCTTACCTGGTGCCGAGGGCGGGACTCGAACCCGCACAGCAATTGCCACTACCCCCTCAAGATAGCGTGTCTACCAGTTCCACCACCTCGGCATGGTTTTCTCCTCTATACCAAGCCGTTTGCCTTGGCAAGCGTTTTTTTGCGTTTCAGGTCCGGAGGCTTGCGCTCATGCCCTCTTACGGGTACATCAAAGCGCAGTGAGGGCATGGATTCATGGACAGCGCGGTACAACATTTTTTGCAGACGGTGGGGCCCGTGCTCTGTCTGGATATCGGCAGCGGCACGCAGGATGCGCTCCTGGCCAGGCCCGGGCTTGAATATGAAAACTGGCCTCGCTTCGTCCTGCCTTCGCCCGCGCGTCTGACAGCCCGGCGCATCCGTGAGCTGACCCTGCTGCGCCGCGGGGTCTGGCTGCACGGCGGCAATATGGGCGGCGGCTTCAGTCAGGCTCTCAAGGAGCATCTGGCAGAGGGGCTTCCGGCGGCCTGCACGGCGGAGGCCGCGTGCGCCATCCATGACAATCGGGATGTCGTGCGCGGCATGGGCCTGGAGATTCGTCCCCTTTGTCCGGAAAACTGCGTGCCCGTTTCTCTGGCTGACTATGCGCCTGAATTCTGGGCCGCGCTGCTGCGTCTTTCCGGTTTGCCGCAACCGCATCTGGTGCTGGCCGCGGCGCAGGATCACGGCTTCCACCCTCAGGGCAATCGTCAGGGGCGCATGCAGGCCTGGCGCGATCTTCTGGCTGCCTCCTCTGATCCCTCTGCCTGGATTTATGACGCGCCTGCTCCTGCGCTGACCCGTTTAGTGGCGCTGCATGAAAAAACAGGCGGCCCGGTGGCCGATACCGGAACCTGCGCCCTGCTGGGCGCGCTCTGCGAGCCTGAGGTGCTGGATCGCAGCTTCCGGGAGGGCATCACCATCATCAACGCGGGCAACAGCCATACGGTGGCGGCTCTGGTCTACCGGGGCAAGGTGCGCGGCATGTACGAGCATCATACGGGTATGCGCGATCGCGCTCATTTGCTGGAGGATCTGAAACAGTTCCGGTTGAGCTGGCTTCCTTCGGAAGAGGTGCAGGCCAGCGGCGGCCACGGCACGGCTTTCGGGCCGTATTGCGAAGAAGCCGCCGGATATGCGCCCACCTATATTCTGGGGCCGCGCCGTGCCCTGCTGCAAGGTGAGGGCCGGTTTCTGGCTCCGCACGGCGACATGATGCTGGCGGGCTGTTTCGGCCTGCTCTGGGGCTGGGCGCATGCCCACCCGGCAGGCCCGGGCCTTGATGACGGCGCACGCCCGCACTGAGGCGGAAAAAGCATGCGCTGCAAGCGGCAGGAGCCGCTTTGCCGAAGCGGGAAATACCTTTTGCGCAATGGGCTTTTGGCCGGGCATGTCCGGCGGGGCCACATGCGGCGCCATAACCGAGGAGAAGGGAATGGAAGTCTTTGACGCAGCGGAATTATGGGATCGCGAACGTATCGCGGAAACCCAGTTGACGCGTCTCAAGTCCACGCTGGCCCAGGCGCGCAAATGTTCCTTTTACCGCGAGCGCCTGGACGAAGCGGGCATCGGGCCTGATTCCGTCCGCAGTCTGGATGATTTGCGGCGTATTCCCTTTACCACCAAGAACGATTTGCGCTCGCAGTATCCCACGGGCCTGTTGTGCGTGCCGCAGTCCGAGATAGTGCGCATGCATTGCTCCAGCGGCACCACGGGCACGCCCGTGGCCATCTGCCATACGCAGAACGACATCAACAGCTGGGCCGATCTGATGGCCCGTTGCATGTATATGGTGGGCGTGCGGCGTGACGACGTATTTCAGAACATGTCGGGCTACGGATTATTCACGGGCGGTCTTGGCATTCATTTTGGCGCGGAACGCCTGGGCTGCATGACCATTCCGGCCGGGCCGGGCAATTCGCGCCGCCAGATCAAGCTGGCCAGGGATTTTCATACCACCGTGGCCCATATTCTGCCCTCCTACGCCCTGATTCTGGGCGAGCATTTGCGCAGCATGGGCGAGGACCCGCGCGACTTCCCCCTGCGCATCGCCCTGGTGGGGGCCGAGCCCTATACCGAGGAATTCCGCAGGCGCATTGAAGATCTCTTTGCCATGAAGGCCTACAATTCCTATGGCTTGTCGGAAATGAACGGCCCTGGCGTGGGCTTTGAATGCCTGGAGCAAAACGGCCTGCATATCTGGGAAGATGCATATATTCCGGAAATCGTGGAGCCGGAAAGCGGCGAGCCCGTGCCCGACGGTCAGGTGGGCGAACTGGTCATGACCAGCCTCTGCCGTCAGGGCATGCCTGTTTTGCGGTACCGCACGCGGGATCTGACCCGCTTTTTGCCGGGCGATTGCGCCTGCGGCCGCGTGCACCGGCGCATGGACCGCATCCTCGGCCGGGCGGACGACATGTTTATCATCAAGGGCGTCAATGTGTATCCCATGCAGATTGAGCAGGTAATCATGGCTTTTCCCGAAGTGGGGCAAAATTACCTGATCCTGCTGGAAAACGACGGCATCGGAGATGTGCTGCGCGTGCAGGTGGAAATCCGCGATGAGTATTTCGTGGAAGACATGCGCATCCTCCAGAATCTGCAAAAAGCCATTGCCCAGCGCCTGCGCGATGAGATTCTGGTGACGCCCAGGGTCGAGCTGGTGGAAAGCAACAGCCTGCCCTGCTCCGAGGGCAAGGCCGTGCGCGTGCGGGACGAGAGGGCGAAAAAATAAAACACAACTCGCAGGGGCGAGCATGGAATTTCTGCCTTTTTCTCTGAGCTATGCGCTGGCGGGCGCGTTTATCACGCTGCTTGCCTTTGTCCTGTTGCTGAATATTTTCGGGCTGCCTGCCAACTGGCTGCTGCTGGGGCTGGTGGCGCTCTGGAAGCTGGTTCATCCCGACGCTGCGGCGCTGGATACCTGGTTCTGGGTCATGATGGCGGCACTGGCGCTGCTCGGCGAGGGCCTTGAGCTGGGCCTGCAGGTTCTCAAAGCCCGACGCTACGGCTCCAGCTCGTCCGGCACCTGGGCGGGCATGCTGGGAGCCATTGCCGGAGCCATCCTGCTGGCGCCGCTCTTTTTTGGCCTGGGCGCGCTGATCGGCGCTTTGGCCGGCGCGTGGATCGGCTGTTTCGTCATGGAGATGATCAACAACCGGCCACTCAAGGAAGCCCTGGACGCTGCTTTCGGCGCCATGGTGGGGCGTTTTCTGGGCACTGTCTGCAAAATCGGCGCAGGCGGCGTCATGATTGCGCTCACTGCCCGGAGGATCTGGCCGCAGGCTCCCGCGCTTGCGCCTCTGCCGCCTGAAACGCCTGACGCTCCGGCCCAGGTGGTCCTCCTGCTGCTCCAGGGCCTGTGCTGAGGCTGCCATGTTGCTTGAGGGCGTGGAAATCGTGCTGGTCAAGACCCGCTTTCCCGAAAATATCGGCATGGCCGCGCGCGCCTGCGCCAATATGGGCTGCCCTTGCATGCGCCTGGTGGACCCGGAACGCTGGAATCGGGAAAAAGCCGCTCCTTTGGCCACTCCCAAAGGGCAAGACCTTTTGGACAGTGTGCAGCTCAGCTCCACGCTGGCTGAAGCCGTGGCTTCCAGCACTCTGGTGCTGGGCACAACCGCCCGTACCGGCGGTTGGCGGCAGGCTTTGCTCGCGCCGGCTCAGGCGGCGCGGGAGGCGGCCGCGGCCCTGTCCCGCGGCGAACGCGTCTCGCTCGTGTTCGGCCCGGAAGATCGGGGGCTGAATAATGAGGAAATCATCCATTGCCAACGGCTGGTGACCATTCCCACGGATGCGGCGGCCAGTTCCCTTAACCTGGCCCAGGCCGTGCTGCTCATGCTCTATGAGTGCGCCAATGCCGTGCGCGCTTTCCGCGCGCCGCCCGGCGCGAAAAAGGCCGGAACCGCGGGCGGTCGCGCCGTCACTGCCGACGAGCAGGAACGGCTCATGGCCGCGCTCAAGAGCATGCTGCTCAGCCTGGATTATCTGCATGGCGACAATCCCGACTACTTTATGTTGCCCTGGCGACGCCTGCTCAATCGCGCCGGGCTCAGACGTCACGAGTACGACGCGCTGATGGGCCTGTGCCGCCAGGTGCGGCACAAACTGAATTGAGTGCGCCCCGGCGCAGCCCGGCGGCAGTCCTTCCCCCTCCTCACGTCAAGGGAGACAGTGGACGCCGCGCTGCCACGATTTGCGTCTTTATTTTCTTCAGACATGCCAGTATATGTGCAGCGGCATAGACAACCGTCAGGTATGCCAGGCGCTGCGGCAAATATGCGTGCGTGCCTAAACCTTTGCTTCTGGAGGTCGATTCTTTCTTCTGCAGCCTTTGCGGCATTTTAGAGCATATTGCTTTTGAAACGCTCGCTTCGGCGCGTAACGGCGCAAGTAAATTTTGCCTGCGCCTTCACGGCTTGTATGGTTTCGCTCTGCCGGAGCGTTTAGCTGATTTCATTAGCAAAATGCTCCAGAACTGCGGCGCGCACCTGGGCCGGCAACAGGCTTCAAGGACGATAGAAAAGCAGTTTTTGCACTTTGGAATTTTCTAGCCGTGGAGGAAGCGATGCGCTTGACCCTGACCCATAAATATGTCGGCTCCCTTTTCGGGGCGCTGATCACCTGCTGCGCCGTGGTGCTTTTTGCCACCATCCATTTCATGAAGGAACCCATAGAGGAAGAGCTGGACGGCAACATCCGCCGCATGCAGAATGTTATACAAACAGCCAATGAAATTACGGCGCAGCGTTTTGCGCAATCCGCCACGCTCCTGGCGCAAAATGAGGATCTGGCCCAGGCCATGATCGCCCGGGATCATGAGCAAATCATGTCGCTGGCGGCCAAAGCCATGAAAGAGAGCGGCTCGGACTTCATGACCGTCACGGACGCGAAAGGCATTGTCGTGGGCCGGGGACATTCCAAAAAATGGCAGGACAGCGTCCTCAATCAGGAAACCGTGGTCAAGGCCCTGCAAGGCACGCCTGCGGTGGCCGTGGTGGCCGGGACAGTGGTGCCGTTCACCCTTCGCGCCAGCCAGCCTGTCGTCCACGAAGGCAAACTGGTGGGCACATTGTCCATCGGCACTTCTCTGGTGGCGCCCCCCTATCTGGACTGGCTCAAAAAGCTGAGCGGCATGCATGTGACCATTTTCAAGGGCGACACACGGGCCATGACCACCATCGAGAAGGATGGCAAGCGGGTGGTGGGCACCAGACTGCAGTCCCCGGAGATTGTGGAGGCCGTTCTTGGGCGCGGCGAATTGCGTTTTGCGCAAAACAATATTCTCGGCGTTGAATACAAATCCGCATACTGGCCGGTAAAGGCCGCTGACGGCAGCAATGCGGGCATGTGGTTCGTGGGCATGCCGTTGAACACGCTCATGCAGCTTGAAAAGGAGGCAATTCTCACGGCCGTGTGGGTGGCAGGGGCATTGCTGGCCGTGCAATTGCTCATTTCCGTGGTGCTCGGCCTGAGGGTCAGCGCGCCCGTGCGGAAAATCACCCGCTATGTGCTGGACGTGGCGGGAGGCAAAAAGGACGCCGCCCTTGACATTCACAGCCGCGACGATATGGGCGAACTGGCGCAAGCCCTGCGCGACATGGTACAGAAGCAGGAACAATTGATGCTGGAAGCTGCCGATAAAACTGAAGAAGCCCGTAAAAAAGCCGCTGAGGCCGCCACGGCTATGGAAGAGGCCCAGCATGCCCGGCAGCAGGCAGAACAAGCCAAACGCGACGGCATGACCGGCGCCGCCGCGCAGATTGAAGATGTGGTGAACAGACTGAACGCGGCCATCAATGATATTGCCGCGCAGGTGGAGCAGTCCGACGGGGCTTTGCACAATGCCGCGTCCAGGCTGGCCGAAACGGCCACGGCCATGGAAGAAATGAATTCCACCGTGCTGGAAGTGGCGAAAAACGCGGAACTGGCGTCGGACGTGTCCACTGCCGCCCGACAAAAGGCCACGGACGGCGCTGCCATTGTCAGCGAGTCCGTGGCAGGCATTCAGGAGGTGCAGCGCCAGTCCCTTGCGCTTAAGGACGATATGGCCAGGCTGGATGAGCATGCCCGTGCCATCACCCAGATTATGGGCGTCATTTCCGATATTGCGGATCAGACCAATCTGCTGGCGCTCAATGCCGCCATTGAGGCGGCCCGGGCCGGCGACGCGGGCCGCGGCTTTGCGGTGGTTGCGGATGAAGTGCGCAAACTGGCGGAAAAAACTATGACTTCGACCACGGAAGTGGGCGCGGCCGTCAATGCCATTCAGAAGAGCGCGGAGCAGAGCGCGCAACAGGTGGAGCTGGCCGTGCGCCATATCGCGCAGACAACGGAGCTCTCCAACAAGTCCGGCGCATCGCTTGCCGAGATCCTGCAGATGGTGGAACATACGGCCGACGAGGTGCGCGCCATTGCCGCGGCGGGCGAGGAGCAGTCCGCAGCCAGCGAGCAAATAACCAGATCCCTCAGCGAGGTCAACGACATCACATCCGCCACCTCACAGGCCATGCGCACGGCGGCCCACGGTCTGGAAGCTCTGCGCGGGCGCTCGCACGATCTGATCGAGCTCATAGAAAAGCTGAAAAAGGCCTGATCCGGACCTTGCAGAGAACGATAAAAACCGGCGCAAGCCGGTTTTTTTATGCCTTGGAGTGCCCGAGGCGGAAAAGAGGCAGCCGGGGCGGCATTACTGCAATTTTTTCTTCAGAAGCTCGTTGACCAGGGCCGGATTGGCCTTGCCCCTGGTCGCGCGCATAATCTGGCCCACAAAAAAGCTGATCAGCTTTGTCTTGCCGCCCTTATACGCCGCCACTTCAGCGGGATTGTCGACAAGAACCGCGTCCACGGCCGCTTCCAGAGCCGAGGAGTCGGAAATCTGCGCCAGGCCCTTTTCCCGCACATAGGCTTCGGGCATGGCTCCGCTCTCAAAAAGCTCGCCGAAAATATCATTGGCGATCTTGGCGCTGATCAGTCCCTGATCCACAATGCGCACCAGTTCCGCCAGGGCCGCGGGCCGCATGGGCCAGCGCGCGCACTCGGCAAGGCTTGCATTGCGGGCGTTGCACTCCCGCAGCAGGGGGCCGAGCATCATATTGGCCACCTTGCGGGCATCGGCCTGTTGCGCGGCAGCCTCAAAAAAGTCGGCCAAAGCCCGGCTTTGCACCAACACTTCCGCCTCGGGCTCCGGCAAAGCGGTCATGCGCACAAAACGCCGCACGCGCTCCCGCGGCAACTCGGGCAGCTCGGCCCGCCAGCGTTCCAGCTCTTCAGCGCCGATTTCCACCGGCAGGAGATCCGGGTCCGGGAAGTACCTGTAATCATGGGCCTCTTCCTTGCTGCGCATGGAAGCCGTGATATTTTTTACCGCATCATAGAGCCGCGTTTCCTGGACGACTTTTTCCCCATCGTCCAGCACGTCCTGCTGGCGGCCGATTTCATACTCAATGGCCCGCTGCACGTTGCGGAAGGAATTGAGGTTCTTGAGCTCGGTACGCGTGCCGAGAGCAGCCGAGCCTGCCGGACGCAGGGAGACGTTGGCGTCACAGCGGAAGCTGCCCTCCTCCATATTGCCGTCGCACACGCCCAGATAGGTCACTATGCCGTACAGCGTCTTGAGATACGCCACGGCCTCGACCGCGGAGCGCATGTCCGGCTCGGAGACGATTTCCACCAGCGGGGTGCCGGCGCGGTTCAGATCCACATAGCTGGCGTTTTCACCCTGGGCATGAATGTTTTTACCCGCGTCGTTTTCCATATGGATGCGGGTAATGCCCACGCGCTTGCTCTTGCCGTCAGTCTCTATATCCAGGTAGCCGTGCTCGCAGAGGGGCAGGTCGAATTGCGAAATCTGGTAACCTGCCGGGAGATCCGGGTAAAAATAATTTTTGCGGGCAAAAACGGAGCGGCGGTTTATGGCGCAGTTGACGGCCAGGCCCACCAGGGCCGCGTAATGCACTGCCTGCCGGTTGGGCTGGGGCAACGCTCCGGGCATGCCCGCGCAGACTTCGCAGACATTCGTATTGGGCGCCTGGCCGAAGGTGGCGGAGCACGAACAGAAAAGTTTGGAGGCCGTGGCCAGTTGCACATGCACTTCCAGGCCGATGACGGCTTCATACGCGGCCATAATTCAAAGCACTCCCTCTGGGCGGAACCCGCAGGCCCCTAGTTGTTGCCGTCAGCGCCCGGTCCTGCGACTGATGCTGGCGTCAAAATACTTGCCTACCCCGTACTCGCCGCGGCGGAAAAAAAGGCGCGGCTCCGGGCCGATAATCTGCATTTCGCGGTTCTTGCCCTGCATATCCAGGGCGATGCGCATTTCCTTGGTGCAGCCGGTGGAATAGGTGGCGTCCTTGCCGGACCAGGGCGGCGGCACCTTGCGCCCCAGCAGGGCGAAGCTTTCCTCAATATCTTCCACAGTCTGAAAACGCCAGATATCGATCAAACCGCTGCGTTGCACGCGCTCCCACATGAACATGAGATCGTCGCCGTCCATGCCCTCCACAAAATGCTCGGCCGGGTTGATAATCAGAATATTATCCATTTTTTTTCGCAAATTGTCCACAAAGGTCCGCGCCAAACAGACGGCTGTGCCGGTTTCTCCGGGAATGCTGCCGATGATGCAACTGTAAAACATGACCGAGCGCCCTGCGGCATGGGCCTCGCGCATACGAGTGATGAGCGCTCCCGCTTGCGCGGCAATGTCGCTTTCGCTGAACTTGCGGGCCCCGGCGGCATGTCTGCGCAACTGAATATGAAAGTCTGCCCCTTCCTGCCAGTAGCAGACAATGTCGCGGGTAAATTCCTGGCTGGCGCCAAGCAGAATGTCGGCCGTGCGCCAGCCTTTGCACAAAATGACGTCAGCCTCTTTCCAGGCTCTGGAGAAGGTCACGGAGACCCGGTAGAGATTCAGCCGCTCACGGGTGCCGTCGTCAATGATCACCAGACGGTGCTCGCGCAGATGACGCAGCAGCTCGTTTTTGCTCAACCTGGTCTCGCGCAGCACAATGCCGCCGCGCAGCAGGCGCATGAGAACCGGGTCCGTCTCCATATCGTCAATGGTGGGCGCGAAAAAATAAAAGCCGTTCTTGACCGCGCAGATAACCCTGTGGCCCATGCGCATCAGGCAGTGCAGCAAGGCCAGGTCAAAAACCGTGCCGCCGTCGGCGTCGCACAGAAAAAGCACTGTGCCTGCCCGCCCGGCGCTGTGCTCAAAGTATTCACGCAGGGGCGCGGCTGTTTTTTCGGCGCGCAGCATGGCCCGGCGAATGCCTCTGCGCGTGGGCAGGGCTTTCTGCCATTCCTTGGCCATGCAGGAAAGGCACAACAGGCGGCTGACCTCCAGAGTATCAAGAAGCAGACGGGCCTGCCCCATGTGGGCAGGCAGTCCATGCCGCGGCATTGCCGCCAGATTTGCCTTGATCTCCGGCAGTTCCAGGATATGCTCCTGCCGAAGATTCGAGGCGCGCCGATGCTCGCGCCAGGGATCGTCAGGCGCATGGCTCTGGGCCAGCACCAGACTGGTCATTCTTTTGACCAGGCGGGAAGGAATAAGCGTATGCCAGCCGATGTACTGCGAGAAACGGTAGCGGCAAAAATGCAGAATCCGCGTCCGCTCCGCGCGATCCGGCTCAAGGGAACGGATCAGGCGCACGATGATCCGCCAGGCCCGGTTGTATTGCTCCTGAAGGGCCCTGGGCATGTCGCGAGCGCGCAACATGGCAAATGTGGCGTCCGAACAGGGCAGATAAACCTGATGCTCAGCCAGATGGACCATGAACGCCAATTGCTCGGGGCTGGCGATAATGTCGGGATTCATCTGGTAGGCCAGATTGTTGTCCATGAGCATGCTGTACAGCCAGGCGTCAAAACAGACGTTCCGGCCCAGGCGGATATCCCGCACGCTGCTCGGTTCCGGGCTTGTTGTCATGCCTTCTCCGTATTCCCGGCCCCTGAGGCGTTCGGCAGGACAAAACCGCGCGAGCGCAGCCGCTCAAAAAAAGACGGCTCGTCGCCAAGAAAATGCACGGCCCCGGGCAGGCCCGTCACTTCGACATAATCGCCTATTTCCAGGCGCTGGCCTTCCTGCCCGTCCACAGTCATGAAACATTCCGTGGAACCTTGCAGAATCTCCAGACGAAAGCGAGAAACACCGGGAAAGACCATGGGAGAAATGGTGTTCAAAAACGGACAAATCGGCGTAAACGCAAGAACCTCAAGGGCAGGATACAGCAACGGACCACCTGCCGAAACGCTGTATCCGGAACTGCCCACAGGGGTGGAGAGAATCACCCCGTCGCTGCGCAACGCGCCCATGTGCCGGCCGTCCACGGAAATATCCATGCAGACAAGCCGGGAGAGCGAACCGCGGCTGAGCACCACGTCATTGACGGCAGTGCCCCGGACCAGCGTTTTGCCGGCGCGAGCGAGCGACCAGCGCAAGGCAAGGCATGCGCGCACCGGCATGCCGCCGTCAAGGCAGGTTGCCAGCTTTTCCCGCCAGTGCTCGGGCTGCGCGTCGGTAAGAAAGCCCACTCTGCCGAAATTGATGCCCAGCAGGGGAATATTGCGCCCCACAAGCCGCCGGGCCACGCCGAGCATGGTGCCGTCGCCGCCGAGCACGACCACCAGGGAGAGGTCAAGAGCGGCATACGCCGGATCATCGCGGCCCGCATCAATCACAGACGCCGAATGCCCTTGCCCGCGCAGCCAGGCCAGTATTTCCGAGGCCAGGCGCGAGGCGCGCTCATGGCGGGCCTTGCTGACCAGAAGCACATGCCGACAGACAGATTTTTGCATAACGACGTAATCTACGTTATCAAAGCTCCTACCGCAAGCTCGGCGCGGGCCGCTCTCAAAGCGCAGCGCCCCAGGGTCAGCCCTCATGAAAACACCGTCCGCGAAAAGCTGATTTTTTTCGGCCGGCAAGGCGCAAGGCAAACATTGGGCGAAGCTGTATTGAACATACCGCAAGGTCAATGTTTGCCTTGCAACGCCGCCGGACGGAAAAAGGCGGCTTTGCAGCAGGTGGAGTAATGAGGGCTGACCCCAGGCTGGCGGCTGCGGCCTGCTTGTCAACCGGGGCTCTTTGGCATAAGAATGGGAATTTACAACGCGCCCATGTATGTCCCGACGGAAAAATTCGCATGAAAGACACTGCCCTGGAGATCATCGCCCAACATGCCCATGACGGCGCGCTGCTGCGGGAGGAGTTTTTTCGCGCCCAGGCCTGGAAATTGCGCGACGCTGCCTTGCAGGCCGCGGTCTGTCTGGCGCGCGGGGGCAAGATCCTGCTGTGCGGCAACGGCGGCAGCGCTGCCGACGCCCAGCATCTGGCCGCGGAGTTTGTCAACCGCTTTCTCATGGATCGCCCCGCGTTGCCCGCAGTGGCTTTGAGCACGGACTGCTCCGCCCTGACCGCCATCGGCAACGATTCTGACTTCAGCCAGGTTTTCTCCCGGCAGGTGGAAGCCCTGGGGCGTCCGGGCGATGTTCTGGTGGGCATTTCCACTTCAGGCAACAGCCCCAATGTGCTGGCGGCCCTGCAAACCGCCGCGCAGGCCGGTTTGTTCACCCTGGGCTTCAGCGGCCGGGGCGGGGGCCAGATGGCTTCATTTTGCCGGATTCTGCTGGACGTGCCGAGCGACCTCACGCCGCTCGTTCAGGAGATGCACATTGCCGCCGGGCATCTTTTCTGCCGGCTCACGGATTATTATCTTTTTGAAAACGTCACGGCACTCACGCCGTATTTGTCGTCTGAAAGCGAACCCGAGGATTGAGCATGCCCATCTATGAATACAGTTGCGAAAAATGCCACCGCGAATTTGAAGAACTGGTATTTGGCGAGGACGCGCCCATTTGCCCGCATTGCGGTTCCCGCGAGACGCATAAGCTGATGTCTTGCTGCTCCCGCTGCGCGGGCCATCACGGGGACGGAGACTACGCTCCTTCCGGAAGCTCGGGCGGCGGCTGCGCCGGTTGTTCGGGCGGCAATTGCGCAAGCTGCGGCCACTAGAGCGTTTTGCTAATGAAATTAGCTAAACGCTCTGGCAGGGCGAAGCCATACCCGCCCGCGCAGGCGCAGGCGAAATTTACTTTCGCCGTTAAGCGCCGGAGCGAGCGTTTCAAAAACAATATGCTCTAGGAAGTGAGCATGCGCGACACCCTCGTTATTGCCACCCGCGGCAGCCGTCTGGCGCTCTGGCAGGCCGAATACATCAAAAGCCGTCTGCTCGCCCTGCAACCGGGCCTGGACATCTCGCTCAACGTCATCAAGACCAGGGGCGACGTGATTCTGGATGTGCCGCTCTCAAAGGTGGGCGGCAAGGGCCTTTTCGTCAAGGAAATTGAGGAGGCCCTGCTGGACGGTCGCGCGGATCTGGCGGTGCACAGCATCAAGGACGTGCCCATGTTCCTGCCTGACGGGCTGATTCTGGGCTGCGTGCCGCAACGCGAGGCATGCTCGGACTGTTTTCTTTCCATGAGCTATGAGAGCCTGGCGGACTTGCCCCAGGGCGCGCGCGTGGGCACCAGCAGCCTGCGGCGGCAGGCCCAATTGCTGGCATCCCGGCCGGATCTGCAAATCCTGAGCCTGCGCGGCAATGTCGATACCCGGCTGCGCAGATTGCAGGAAGGCCACTATGACGCCATTATCCTGGCTTCAGCCGGTCTGGCCCGCCTTGGCTTGAGCGCCCCGAAAATGCAGCCCCTTGATCCCCACGATTTTGTGCCCGCCGTGGGCCAGGGCGCGCTGGGCATTGAATGCCGCGACGATGATTATGATCTGTTCGGCGTGCTGGCCCTGCTGGAAGACAGCGCAACCCGCGTCTGCGTGGAGGCCGAACGCGGCTTTCTCGCGGGCCTGGAGGGCGGCTGCCAGGTGCCCATTGCCGGGCACGCCCGTCTGCCGGACGCAGAGACCGTGCGCCTCGACGGCCTGGTGGCCGAGGTGGACGGCAGCCTGATTCTGCGTGGAGAAAAAAGCGGCCCGGCCTCCGAGGCCCGCCATCTGGGGCAGGAACTGGCCCGCGACCTGTTGGACAAAGGCGGTCGCGCCATTTTGGAAAAACTCTATCAACCACACCACTGAAAACAGACTCTATGCCCAGCATCACCCCCCTGCCCACGTCCCGCCTGCACGCCACATTTGATCCCGCGCGCATTCCCTGGGACGACAGCCGCGCCATTCCGTTGCCGCGCAACGGTAACGGCCGCAAAAATATTTTTCAGCCGCGCGCCATGCAGGCTCTGGATCTGGCGCTGCAAATCCGCGCGGGCGGATATAATGTCTACCTTTCCGGCGAGCCGGATCTTGGCCGCAGCTACATGCTCCTGTCCTATCTGCGGCCCCAGGCCCGCAAGGCGGCAACGCCTCCGGATCTGGTCTATGTGCATAATTTCTCGGATCCCGATCGGCCCACCCTGCTCTCCCTGCCTGCGGGACAGGGCAAAAAATTCAAGCAGTTGTTGAAAGAAGCCCTGGAAGCCATCGGCAAAGAGCTGAGCCGCCGCTTTGAAGCGGCCACCTATGTCAAGCAGCGGGCCAAGCTGGTGGACCAGTTCCAGAACGTGCGCATGGGCCTCCTGCATAAGATGAATTCCGTGGCAGTGCACAAGGGCTTTAACCTGGATATGGATGAAAGCGGCGCTCTGACCCTGTATCCGCTGGTGGAAGGCAAACGCCTGAGCGAAGAAGAGTTCGAGCGGCTGGACAATACCGTGCGCCTGAACCTCAAACGCCGCGGGGACAATCTTGTGCAGGCAATGGCCGGTTTCATGCGCCAGTTGAACCGTGCCGAAGAATCCTTTCACGATGACGAGCGCGGCCTGGAACGCCAGGTCATGAGCCAGGTGCTGGACGCATTGCTGGCCCCGGCGCGCCAGCGCATCCTCAAAGCCTGCCCGGTTCCCGGCCTGCGGGAGTATTTTGACGCGCTGCGCGAAGACATCCTGAAAAACACCGAGGCCTTTCTGCCCCGCGAAAGCCCGCCCAATCCGGGCCCCGGCGAAGGCCATCCGCTGCCCGCGCCGGAAAATATCTTCTATCGCTATGAGGTCAATCTGCTGGTGGACAACGCCGGGCTTTCCGGCGCGCCCATTGTGGTCGAGGATCATCCCACGGCCGTCAATCTGCTGGGCAGCGTGGAGCGCGAATCGGAAATGGGCGCCCTGGTCACGGACTTCACGCTGATCAAGGCGGGCAGCCTGCAGAAAGCCAACGGCGGTTTTCTGATTCTGCACATTGATGATCTGCTCCAGCACCCCAACGCCTGGGAAGGCTTGCTGCGGGCGCTGCGTTCCAATCTGGCCCGCATTGAAGACACGGGCGAAAGCTCGGATACGGCCATCCGCACCAAGGGCATCATGCCCGAGCCCCTGGCTCTCGATCTCAAAGTGGTCTTGATCGGCGCTGAAGATCTCTACGAAAGCCTGCTGGTCAATGACGACCGTTTTGCCAAGCTTTTCCGGATCAAAGCGCATATGGCCGACGTGACCGAGCGCAATGCCCTGGGCATCCGTGCCTATCTGACCCAGATCGCCATGATCGTCGAAGAAAACAGGCTGCGCCCCTTTGATCGCACGGCGCTGGCCTGGCTTATTGACCTCGGTTCCCATATCTGTGAGGATCAACGCCGCCTTTCACTCAAATTCCCCTTGTTGCGCGAGATGATGATCGAGGCGGCGGCCCTGGCCGAGATGCGCCAAATCCCGGTCGTCAGCGCCGCCATCCTGGAAGAAGCGTATGCCGCGCGCACCTATCGCGTAAATCTGGTCGAAGAAATCTTTATGGAAGAATACGACCGCGAGATGATCAAGGTGCGTACCTCGGGCTCGGCCGTGGGCCAGGTCAACGGCCTGTCCGTCACCTGGCACGGCGATTTTGAGTTCGGTCTGCCGCATCGTATTTCCTGCACTGTGGGCGTGGGCCATGAAGGCATCATTGACCTGGAGCGCGAGGCTGAGCTGGGCGGCCCCATCCATACCAAGGCCATGATGATCCTCAAAAGCTATTTGACGGATCTTTTTGCCCGGAAAAAACCTCTGGTGCTTTCCGGATCGCTGTATTTTGAACAGAGTTACGCGGGCATTGAAGGCGATTCGGCCTCAGGGGCCGAGCTCGCGGCCTTGCTCTCGGCACTGGCGGATGTGCCCGTGCGCCTGGATCTGGCTTTTACCGGAGCGGTCAGCCATTCCGGCCAGATCATGGCTGTGGGCGGGGTCACGCGCAAGATTGAGGGTTTTTACAAAGTCTGCGCCCGGCACGGGCTTACCGGCTCGCAAGGGGTGATCATTCCCAGGGACAATGTGGACCATTTGATGCTTGCCCCGGATGTGCTTCAGGCTGTGGAAAAGAAACAGTTCGCCATTTACCCGGTCCGTCGCATTGAAGAGGCGCTTACCCTGCTGACGGGAATGCCCGCCGGCAGGCGGCGCAAAAACGGCAGTTTCACGCCCGGCAGCCTCTATGCCCTTGTGGACAGACGCCTGGAACGTCTTGGCGACTACGCGCAAAACGCCTTCCGGCGCAGCCGCAAGGGCTGAGCCCGGTTCTTTCAGGGCTGACGCATACAATGCGTCAGCCCTGCCGGTTCCTTATTGACTTTGGGCCCACCGGACGGTAAGCCATACGCTCCGGTCGTGTTACACATTCGCTCCAACCAGCGCCCACTGCACACTTATGAATAAAAGCAAAAAAGAAGCATTGCTCCAGGCGGCCAAGGAGCTTTTCGGCGAATACGGCTATGTGGAAACCACATTCAAAAAAATATCCGATCGCGCCGGCGTGGCCCTGGGCCTGCTGACCCACCACTACGGCAACAAGGAAAAGCTTTTCCTGGCCTCGGGTCTGGACGTACTGGAACACTTTCTGGTCAAACTGCGGGAAGCGACGCTTGATGCGGATTCCGGCTTTGAAGCCGTGATGCTCTTCTGCAAAGCCTATCTGGATTTTTCCATTGATAAAAATTCCAACTGGCTGGTTTTAGTGCGCTGTTCGCCGTACAGCGACATGAAGACCAAGACGGACTGCGATCTGATGGATTCCATGTTCGCGCAGGTGCATCAGGAGCTGGAAGCTTTGATCGCGCGCGGCGTCAATGACGGCAGCCTGGCCAATGTGGACAGCAAAGCCACGGCTCAGGTGATTATTTCGCTCATGGTGGGCGCCAATCGGACGCGGGTGCTCACGCCCTACGCCCTGCCCACCCTGTACAGCGAGGTCCTTGACTTTGTGGCCCGCTCCATCAAAGCCTGACATCTGGCGATGATGCGGGATTGACAAAAATCAATTGCTCAGGATATTGAGAAATTATGAATGCCGCAGATGAGACTTTCCGCCTCTTTCGATATTTTACCGTCAGAGTCCGTCACTGACCTCTGTTCGGATCTCCGTATGCGTTGCGCTTGCAGGCAGCGCAGACAAGTGAAGCAGCCGCCGACCAGAGGGTCAGGCGGTTTTTTTATGCCGTAACGCGCTCACATTCAGGATTGTCGTGCAGCCCAGGTCTGGCGGGCGCAAACGGGCCGGTCACGGCTTGATTGGCAAAGCTTTGCCGCTTGAACATACTTCGAGGAGTCGCTATGGAAATCTTTTCCACTCTCTTGCTGGCTGACGCCGCGGTGCTCACAGCCATTCTTTCCCTGGCAGGCTCTCTGCTGCTGGCCTTGTTCCACCTGGGGCGTCAAGCCCGGCGCAGGGGATGAGCATGTGGCTCGACGCGCTGATCTGGCTGGCGTACATTCTTGTTTTCGTCTGGCTGGCCCGCAAGGGAAAGGGGCATGACGCCCTGACCACCGGCCGCGTGGGCTTCGGCATCCAAGCCTTTGCCTACGTTGCGACCTATATTTCCGCGGTGGCCCTGGTGGGTTTCGGCGGGCTTGCCTACGCTTACGGCCTGCAAATGCTGCTGGTGGCTGCGGGCAACGTCTGGCTCGGCACCTGGATGGTCTATCGCTTTCTGGCGTGGCCCACGCGGGTCTGCCAGCGCAACCTCCAGGCCCGCACCCCCACCCAACTCCTGGCCAAAGGGCATAAGAGCCCGCTGCTGGGCAAAACTCTGGCGCTGTTATTTGCGGTTTTTCTTGGAGTATATGCCTCCGCAGTGATCAAGGGGGCAGCTCTCCTGCTGGCCCAGATCCTGCCGCTGCCCGTCTGGATACTGATCTGGCTGGTAACCCTCCTGGTAGGTTTTGCCGTGTTTGTGGGTGGACTGCGCGGCGTGCTGTACACGGAAGCCATGCAGGGCTTTGTCATGCTGGTGGGCATCTGCATGCTGGTCTGGGCCGTGTTCAGCAAAACAGGCGGCCCCATTGAAGGCATTGCCGCTCTGGCGCAACTTGCGCCGACCGGCAAGGCCAATGAAGGATTTCTGGCGCTCTCCGGGGGTGAGCAGGGGTGGTTCATCATCTCTTTGGTGGTGGTCACGTCAGTGGCCGTCTGGGCGCAGCCGCAAATGATCCAGCGTCATTTCGCCCTGAACTCGGCCAGGCAGGTGAACAAAATCACACCCCTGGCCATGCTCGTGCTGACGGTGCTGGTAGGCGGCGCGTATTTTGTGGCTTCCCTTTCCCGCCTGATTCTGCCGGAAGTGGCCTCGCCGGATGACGTGATGCCTCTGCTCGTCAAAATGCTGCTGCCCAATGTGGGCTTGCAGATTTTTGTGCTGGCGATTGTTTCAGCCTCGCTTTCCACGGCCACGGCCATTTTTCATATCGCGGTTTCGGCAATTGCCGAGGATTTGCCGGGCCGCAAGGCCTCACGGCCCATGTGGCTTATGGGCATTGCCTTTTGCGTCCTGCTTTCCGGCGGCTGCGCCCAGATCAAAGGGCAGCTTATTGCCCTGCTCTGCACGACGAGCTGGAGTATTGTGGGCGCCACGGTGCTGGTGGCTTACGTGGCGCTGGTGCGCTTCGGCAAGCGCAGCTCGCTGGCGGCCTGGACAAGTTGCATCGCGGGCTTTGCAAGCTGCATGCTCTGGTATCTGCTGGCCCATAAAAGCCTTGCCGGCGCTCCTCTGCTGGGGGAACAAGCCGCGCTGATTCCGCCTTTTTTTGTGGGCTTCGCCCTTTCCCTGCTGGGCTGGCTTGGAGGCTGGGCCCTGGATCGGGAAGGACGCAAGGCCTCCTCTTTCTGGCCGGCTCCCAACGCTTAGAGCATCTTTACAAATGCCCCTGCCTCCCAGAATCAGGGAACCGGCTTATGCCGGCCTGGGGTCCTCCACAGGCCGTTGAGGGCCGGTCCTGGTCATTTTCTGCATCACATAAACGGCAGCCATCAATCCGAGTCCAATCAGATCCGTCACCGGCCCCGGCGTAATCAGGGTAATGGCGGCAGCTACCAGCAGCAGGCGTTCCCAGAAATAGAGTTCTCGCAGCCAGTAGCCCACACTGCCGAAGGAAAGCGCGGCAATGCCCACAGCCGCGGTGCAGACGATGAAGATGATCTCCGCGTTGCTCGCTCCAATCATCAGCAGCGCGGGATTGTAGCAGAAAATATAGGGGATTAAAAACCCTGCCAGAGCCAGCTTTACGGCCATGAAGCCCGTGGCGTTGGGCTCTGACCGGGCAATGCCCGCAGCCGCGTAAGCGGCCAGGGCCACGGGCGGCGTCAGATCAGCCAGGATGCCGAAATACATGATGAAAAGATGCGCCGCCAGTTGGGGCACGCCGAAAGTTTGAATGGCAGGCGCCGCAATGGTCGCCAAAACAATGTATTTGGCCGTGGTGGGCAGGCCCATGCCCAGAACGATGGAAGCCAGCATGGTAAAAAAGAGCGTCAGGGCAAAGCTGCCCGCCGAGAGCGTGAGGATGGCGTTGGCCAGTTTGAGGCCCACGCCGGTAAGCGTCACCACGCCGATCACAAAACCCGTGCAGGCGCAGGCCGCGGCCACGCCCAGGGCCAGACGACCGCCGTTTTCCATGGCCTGCAAAATATCCTTGAGGCTCTGCCGGTTGCTCTGCCAAAGGGCCCGGCCGACATGGATGCGGCTGGAATTTGCGCCGGCCCAGGCTTTCCAGTTATTGGCCACCAGGGATATAATCACTGTGGCCAAAATGCAGTAATAGGCCGACTTGAGCGGCGTGTACCCCTGAATCAGCAGATAGATCAGCACAAAAATCGGGATCAGCAGATAGCCCCCCTGGCGCAGCACATGCCAGGCGCGCGGCAGGCGTTCCCTGGGGATGCCTTTGAGGCCAAGCCGTTTGGCTTCCATGTGGACCATAAAGCCCACTGCGAGATAATACAGCAAGGCAGGGATCAGGGCGGCCTTGGCGATCTCCACATAGCCCACGCCCAGGAACTGGGCCATGATGAAAGCCGCCGCGCCCATGATCGGCGGCATGATCTGGCCGCCCGTGGAGGAAGCGGCCTCCACAGCCCCGGCAAAGGAGCCGCGGTAGCCGACGCTCTTCATCAAAGGGATGGTGAAGGTGCCGGTGGACACGGTATTGGCCACCGAAGAACCGGAAATAGTGCCGAAAAAGCCGCTGGCCAGAACCGCCACTTTCGCCGGGCCGCCCACATAGCGCCCGGCGGCCGCCAGGGCCAGATCGATGAAAAACTTGCCCAGCCCCGTGCTGTGCAGAAATGCTCCGAACAGAATGAACAGAAAGACAAAGGAGGCCGAAACGCCCAGGGGCATGCCGAAGAGGCCCTCTGTTGTCAGATACATGTGCCCCACGATGCGTTTCACTGAAAAGCCGGGATGGCCCATCATGCCGGGGATCAGGTTGCCGAATTTGGCGTAGAGCAGAAATGCCACGGCCACCAGGGTGATGGGCAGCCCCACGATCCGGCGGGTGGCTTCCAGCACGAGCACAATGGACGCGCAGCCGAAAAGAAAGTCCATTTCGGTGGGCGGGCCGGCGTCCAGCACAATCACATCGTAATTCCAGACAATATAGGCGCAGACGGCTGCCCCGGCAGCGGCCAGGAGGCCGTCGTACCAGGCCAGCTTGTGCTTGTTGCCCGTGGCGCGCGCCGGATACAGCAGATAAATGAGCACAAGCACAAAACCCAGGTGCACGGCGCGCTGGATTTGGGGAGGGTATGCGCCGGTGGCGGCAGTGAACAAATGAAAGGCGGAAAAGACGATGCAGAGCACGCGGATAAAAATTTGCAGCCAGCCTCTGAATGTGCGGTAGGCCGATTCTTTGTCATATTTGGCCACAATTTCCGAAACATCGACTGTGCCCTGCACTTTTTCCACGGTCTCGGCATCCAGCCTGGCCCCTTCCTCCAGTGCGAAACCGCCGGCTCCCTCCTGCTCGATAACCTTCATCCGCTCTTTGTGGCTCATCCTTACCTGCCTCAAACTAAACGTTGTCAATGGGCGTGTGCAGCGAGACTTTCACGCTTTCAATGAAAATGATATTGCAACCACCTGAAATTCAAAACGAATTTTTTAGAGAATCAACGAAAAGGTAAATGTCTCGTGCAGCCGCGAAAATTTCTTGCGCAAGCCATTCTCAGCGTTGCGCCGCCTTTGCGGCCCGTGTCCGGCCGCGCGCGGCAACGGCAAAGGTGATCGCGCTTCCCGGCGCAGCCAGCTCGGCCAAAGGGATTTGGCGCGTCAGGCCCTCGCAGCCTGCGGCCGCCTGGGGCAGCAAGAGCACATGCTGCGCCACCCGCCCCACGCGCACGTCAAAAGAGGGCAAGGCCATATGGTAGCCCTTGATGACAATGTGCCCGTCAGCTGTGGTCATGGTCTGTCCCGGTTGGGGAGTATGCGGCAAGCCGGCCCCAAAATCCTGATATATGGTCTTTTCCAGAAAAATGACGTTGTTGACGACCTGGAACCAGTCTTCCACAGGGCTCCTGGCCACGGAGTGGATGTAGCGGATGCCGAAAACAAAGCCCTCCGGCGCCGGGAAAGAAAAAAGCACGGCGCCGCGCGCGTCTTTCAGCACCAAATCGCTGTCCCCCTCCTGGGCAAAGACCGGAGCTGACTGCCCCATGCACAGCAGCAGACAACAACAGCGCAGCAGTGCCGCTATATATTGATAATGATGTCCGCGCATGAAATATTCCGTGTCCGGGCGCATCAGGCGGCAAGCGGGCGATCCGGCAGGCCACGCAGCAGCCCGGCGCAGGTCTGACGCCGCAAAAAGGGGCGAAGACCGCAAGCCCCCGCCCCGTCCGCTGCTAGTTCAACACGCCCTTTTCCTTGAGATACCTGGCCGCGCCGGGGTGGAAAGGAATGGTTACGCCGTCAGCCGCGTGCTCAATGCTGATTTCAGCGGCCTTGTTGTGCGCCTTGGCCACATCCCCCAGATTTTCAAAAAGCGTCCTGGTCAGCGCATACGCCACATCGTCGGGCATGTTTTTGTTGGCCACCAGAATGGCCTGCACGGAAAGCGTGGGAACCGCCTTGCCCTGCCCCTTATAGGTGTTGGCCGGAATGGCGTCCTTCACCAGATACGGGAACTTGGCCACAATTTCATCAACCTTGGCTCCCTCCAGGGGCACAAAGACCACTTCCTGGGCTGTGGTGATGTCCTGGATGGCGGGATTCGGCGTGCCGATGGTAAAAACAAAACCGTCCAGTTGACGGTCCTTGAACTGATCCGCGGTTTCGCCGTACGGCAGGAAAATGGGGTTCAGGTTTTTATAATCCAGGCCGTAAAAACCGAAAAGCTGGCGACAGTTCACTTCATTGCCGCTGCCGCGAGCTCCCACGGAAACCTTTTTGCCCTTGAAATCCTCAATTTTGGTCACGCCGCTGTCCTTACTGGAGACCACATGCAGGTATTCGGGATACAGGCGGGCAATGGCGCGCACATTCTCAAGCTTCATGCGGAAGGGCGCCTTGCCGAAGTAGGCGGCGTCAGCCACGTCGTTTTGCACAATGGCGAAATCCACATCCCCGGCCTCCACAAGACGCATATTTTCGCCCGATGCGCCGGTTGCCTGCGCGGTTATGGACAAAGCGCCGTTGCTTTTGGAGCTCAGCACCTGGCCGATGGCCCCGCCCAGGGGATAATACACCCCGGAGGTGCCCCCTGTGGCCAACGTGAGGCGCCTGGCATCGGCAAAGGCCAGGCTGGAAGCCAAAATCAGAGCGCCTGCCAGAAGAAGGCTGAAAATTTTTCTCATCGTGGGGATACTCCTTGAGAACGAGGGTTAAAAAAAAACGCGCACCGAAAAAACGAAACCCGCGAAGACCCGGCACATCGGATTCCCGCTGCGTCACGGCCCGTGCAAGAAAAAAGATGGCCCAGCAATGAATTGAAAAATTTTTCTAGCACAGGCCCAGCGTAAAAGCAAACAATACGCGCCAGACATGACTTGCCGCCGCAGAGCCAACGGCGCAGAGGCGGATTGGCCCTTGCCGTTTCCCCCTGCTTTGCAGTAACATCCGATACTATACAGGTTTTTCGGAAATCAATTTCAGGAGTTCACGTCATGCAACAGCGTGCTTTTCTTCCGGGCCTGGCGTTGCTTTTGGCGGGCAGCCTGCTGCTTGCAGGCTGCGCAAGCCGCTACGGGCAGCAAAAAACCCGGGTCAATTATTATCCGCAGTGTTATCAGCCGGTGGCCCAATTGCGTCAGGATGAAAACAGCGCGGGCACGAGCACGACCGTGGGAGCCGTGGGCGGGGCCCTTCTGGGGGCGTTGATCGGCGGCCTGGCCACCGGCAAGGCCGAAGGCGCGCTGGCAGGCGCGGCCGTGGGCGGGGCCACCGGCGCTGTGGCCGGAAACGTCTACGGCAAATCTCAGGCCCGGGATCGTGACGCCGCCTACCTTCAAGCCTACTCCCGCCAGCTTGGCGCAGAGTCCGCCAGCATGAACCGCGCCACCGCGGCGGCGAAAATTGCGGCAAAATGTTATGACGAGCAATTCCAACTGGCCGCCAATCAGTTCAAAGCCGGCCAAATCACCCGTCTGGATTTTCAGAACCGCTATAATGAAATCCGTAGCGGCCTTGAGGAAACATCTTTTATTCTGAACAGCACGGCCACGACCATGGCCCAGAAAGACAGCGAGTATCAAAAGGTTCTGGCCGCGCAATACACGGCGGCCGAGCCGGCGTCCGGCGGCCGCAGCGGCTCCGCGGCAGGCAGCAAGGGCAGCAACCGCCCGGCGCGCAAGGCCGCCGCAGAGCAAAGCAATGTCACGGCCCAGGCTTCGCAGTGGAAAAACTCGCGTGAGGAGCTTGAAAGCACGCGCCAGGATATGAACGCGCGTATGAACAGCTACGAGGAAACCGTTGCTAATCTGCTGGGCTGAGCCCATTGCCGGCCCGCCGCTCTCAACGCGCGCCGGGATCATCAGTCGGCTTTTTCCATATTCAGACAGCCCGAAACAGCGGAGCTGAGGCATGACGGAAGGCGAAAAAAACACGAGCGACTCCGGCGCGGGGCCGACTCAGGCTGGCGCGGCTGCGGATGCAGCCGTTCCCTGGTATCGCCGCCCCTTTTTCTGGGGGATGCTCTTTTTTCTGTTGCTGTTTGTGCTGGCGGCCTGGCTTGTCTGGAAGCAATGGCAGGTCGCCGAACAATACCGCGCGAGCCTGGCCGCGCAAACCGCCGAAAGCCGAAAGCGCAATGACGCCCTGGAGGCTTTTTTACAAAAATTGCGTCTGCTTCTGCAAAAAGATCCATGTGTCATCCAGCGGGAACTGGGCAGCCTTGAAGCGCCGCCGGGCGTGGATCTGCGAGTTCTTCCGGCTGTTCCCCCGCTCGCGCCGTCCGACGGGCCTGATGCTTTGAGGCAACTTCCGGCCGCCCCCGCGCGCAAGCCGGAAAGCGTTGCCGAGCTGCTGGAGCAGGCCACTGTGCTGATACTGGCGCAACGGCCGGAAGGACTTTCCATGGGTTCGGGCTTTTTTGTGGCTCCCGGCTACATCGTCACCAACGGGCATGTGGTGGGCAACGCCACGGAAGCTCTGGTGATCAACAAAGCCACCCACAAGGCCCTTCGGGCTGCGGTGCTGCGCTCCACACAAAGCCGGGGCCGTGATTTCGCCGTACTCACCGTGGACGGAGCCCCGGCCATCACGCCGCTGAAGCTCGCCGGCGGCGTAAAACGCACCGAACGGGTCAGCGCCTGGGGCTTTCCCGGCGCAATCACCACGGATGACCCCAAGTTTGCGGCCCTGCTTCAAGGCAACGCCAAGGCCGTGCCGGAAGTGGTCTATACCGACGGCGCGGTCAGCGTGATTCTGCAACGCACGCCGCCCCTGATCGTGCACACGGCCACGGTTTCCCAGGGCAACAGCGGCGGCCCGCTGGTCAATGAGCGAGGCGAGGTGGTGGGCATCAACACCTTCATCAAGCTGGACGACGAATCCTATCGGCAATCCAGCCTGGCCATTGTGAGCGACAGCCTGGCCGATTATCTGCGTTCCGTGCAGGTGCCCTTCAGCCGGGCGGCCGCCAGGCCCGCCGGAGGAGAAAAGCCATGAGCGCGCGCATTGCCTCCAGCCTGCGCGGCCAGATGCGGGCCCTGGCCAGCCAGGGCATTTTCGCCACGGATTGTTACGGGCAACTGCGCGCTGTTCTGCTGCAAAAACTCGGCCCGGAGCATGCTGCCTTGCTGGCCGAACCGCAGCATGACGCGGAGGGGCGGCATGTGGACTGGTACGCCGAAGGCAACGGCCCGGCCCGGCCCGTCGCCGGGCTGCCCGAGGCCGACGCCCGGCTGTTGCGCGCCAAAGCCGCGGATTTGGCGCGGGACATCAAAGCTCTTTCCGACAATCTTACGGAGGAAGCTCAAAGCCGTCACGCGCTTTCCGGCCATTTGCTGCAACTGGCGCTCCAGCATCCGGCTGCCGAGGATCTCTGGGCAGTGGACGGCAAGCCCGTATTGATCAATTGGGGATTCGCGCCGGGCGCCGCAGGCGCGCAGCCTCAGGATCTTTCCCGACTGGGCGCGGCTTTGCCGCCCCCCCCGCCTCCCGAGCCGGCGCCCGTTTCCACGACGCGCGGCGGCTGCCTGCCCTGGCTTCTGCCTCTGTTCCTGCTGCTGCTTCTGCTCTGGCTTTTGCTGTCGGCCTTGGGCATTCTGCCTTCTCCGCTGCCCGCCTCCTGCTTCAAAACCGATACAGCGGCGCTGGAAGCCCAGAAAAACCGCGCCGCCAAACTGGACGACGAACTGGCCGGGCTTCTGCAACAATTGCGGGAACGCGCGGCGCTCTGCAAGCCTGTCACGCCCCCCGAGGCGGTTAAAGAGCCGCAAGCAAAGCCTGTGGAGCCGGAGATTGTAGAACCTTTTCTGGGCGAGACGCCGGTGCAGCCTGCAAAACCCGACACGCCGAAGGTGACGGAACAGCCTGAAAAAAAAGCGCCCGTGCCGGAAGCGCCCAAGCCCGAAAAACCCAAGCCCGAAAAACCCAAGCCCGAAAAACCCAAGCCCGAGAAACCCAAGCCCGAGAAACCCAAGCCCCGAAAAAACGAAGACTTGACCATTCCCAGGGACGCGGCCAAGAAAAAAGACCTGGCCTTTTTGGAAGGCTGCTGGACCAGCGAAACAGGGCTCTACTCGCATCCTTCCAACGAACCGATCATTGCCGAATACTGCTTTGACAAGAACGGCAAGGGCCGACGTTTTGTGCGCGAACGCAACGGCCAGATGTGCAGCGGTTCCGCGGTCGCGCGCTTTTCGGGCAACCGCCTGCTCTTTGACGCCAATCCCGCCCGTTGCCCGCGCGGCGGCACCTATGTGCCGCAAAAGGTGGAGTGCACGGGCAGCGAAAACAGCACCCAATGCAAGGGCAGGGAACTGGGCGGGGCGCGCCACAAATGGGATGCCCGCTTCAGAAGGAAGTAACTATGGATGCCATTCCCCGTTATCTCTCGCCGGTCAGCATCATCCCCGGGGGCTGCCCGCAATTTCTGGATTTCGCCTTGCCGGAAGACGAGCTCAAGCGCATCCGCCGCTATTTCCGCGAGGAAAAAAAGCAGGAAGGCGACGCCCAGGGCCGCTATACCCACTACCTGCGTTGCCTGGTAGAGACGGAAAACGGCTTTGTGGACCAACTCACGGGCCAGGCCTGCGACTATGATTATGAGATGGACGCCCGCCGCGAACTGGCTGTATGGGAAGGCCAATGGTTGCCCGTGCCCTTTTTGCGCACTCTGGATCAACTGTGGCCCGACGGAGGACGTCGTTTTGAATGCGGCCCTTCCAACTGGGCGCGGGCGCAGGTCATGCGCTCCGCAAAAACTCCGGGCCAACTGCGCGTGGTGCTGGCTTTCGACACCAACCTTGAAGAGCGGCCGCCCGAGGGCGAGGAATACTTCGCGCTTTCCCCGCAGGATGTGGCGGCCCACGGGCACTTTATGCTCGCCCCCCTGGTGCGCGACAACTCCTGGTTTCTCAATGGGGCATGGGTTGACGAGTGGCTGTCCGGCATATACGGCGCCTCGCGACAGAATGCGCACCACGGCCGCGGCGCCTGGCAGGAGGAAACGCCCTATGTGCTGCAACATCTGGCCAGCTATCTGACCTGGCTGGAGATCGTGCGCCTGGCGCTGAATAATCTCGCCGCCCAGGTCATTAATCCCGAACGGGACACGCCGGTGGACGTGGATTTGATCCTGGACATCGGCAATTCCCGCACCACCGGCATTTTGGTGGAAACCCTGCCCCAGCGGATCACCAATCTCAACGACAGTTATCTGCTGGAATTGCGGGATTTGAGCCAACCGGACCGGATTTACGCCGATCCCTTTGAAACCCGCGTGGAATTTGTGGACGCCGTTTTCGGCAATGACGCCCTTTCCCGTCGTTCCGGCCGTCAGACCCCGGCCTTTGCCTGGCCCTCGGCCGTGCGCATCGGGCCGGAGGCAGCGCGTCTGGCCACCCAGGCCGTCTGCGCCGAAGGCACTACCGGCATGTCCAGCCCCAAGCGCTATCTCTGGGACGAACGCCCCTGGCAACAAAGCTGGCGCTACAATACCGGCGGCAACACCGAGCCCATGGTCAGCCGGGGCTTGTTCCCCCGCCGGCTCAATCCCCAGGGCACGCCCCTGGCCTGTTTTGACGATCCTCTGTTCAAAAAAAGCCCGGCGCTTCAGAAGCAGGAGCCTGAACCCATTTTTGAATCGCTCTTCACCCGCTCGTCCCTGATGCTGTTCATGATGGGCGAGATCCTCACGCAGGCTCTGGTGACCATCAATTCTCCGGCCACCCGTGCCCGCCGTGAGCTGCCCAACCTGCCGCGGCGCTTGCGGCGGCTGATCTTCACCGTGCCCACGGCCATGCCCGTGGCTGAAAAACGTATTTTCCGACGCTGGGTGCTCTGGGCCGTGCGCGTGGTCTGGGACGCCCTGGGCTGGAGCCAATGGTACCTGCCGGGCAGCCAGCAGAGCAAGAGCCCGGGCGGCGACTATCGCCTGAGCCCGCAGGTGCGTTGCGACTGGGACGAGGCCAGTTGCTCGCAACTGGTGCTGCTGTACAATGAAATGGCCGTCAAGCAGCACGGCGACGCGCATCACCTTTTCCGCCTGCTGGGCAGGCCGCGGCCGTCCTGCGGCAATCACCCCTGCGTGCGCGTGGCGTCCATTGATATCGGCGGCGGCACCACGGATCTTTCCATTACCACCTATGAACTGGCCAGCGGCGAGGGGGATACGGCGCGCATCGTGCCGCATACGGAATTCCGCGACGGTTTCAATATCGCCGGGGATGAAGTACTGCGTGAAGTTATCGCCGAGCATGTGATCCCGGCCATTGCCCAGGCCCTGACCAGTCAGGGGCTGGCGGAACCCCGCGCGTTGCTGGCCCAGCTTTTCGGGCGGGACTTTATCGGCATGTCCCAGGAGGAGCGCAATACGCGCGTGCGCCTGGTGCGCCAGATTGCCGTGCCCGTGGCCCTGGGTCTGCTGGCGGCCTGTGAAAGCGAGGAGGAGCCGGAACGCGCCTATACCTGCCGGCTGGCCGACTTTTTCGAGCCTGATCCGGTTGCCCTTTCCACTGCCGCAATCCTCAAGCCCCAGGCCGCTGATGTGCAAAATGCGCTGCCGCCTTCATCCGCAACTTCAGAGGCGTCAGGCGAGCCAAGCGTGCCTGTCCCGCCCAGGCAGGCGCCGCGACCGCAACCGGCTGTTCTGCGCGCCGTGGAAGCTCTGGTCCGCCGGGCTGCTCCATTTATCCAACACTTTAACATCCTGGATGTTCCCATCCAGGTTCGGCCCCAGGCCGTCAATGCCACCATCAGGACGACGCTGGGCCCCACATTGTCCGCCCTGTGCGAAATCGTGCATCTCTATGACAGCGATGTGCTTTTGCTCACCGGTCGCCCCAGCGCCTGGCAGGGCGTCATTGCGCCGGTGCTTGCCAAGCTGCCTGTGCCTCCGGATCGGATCATTCCCATGCGCCAATACCATGTGGGCAGCTGGTATCCCTTTGCCGATGCCCTGGGACGGATCACCGACCCCAAGACAACCGTGGTGGTCGGGGCCATCCTCTGCGCCCTGGCCGACGGCCATCTGGAGGGCTTTTCCTTTGATTCCGCGGCGTTGCGTCTGACGTCCACGGCCCGCTACATCGGCGAAATGGATATCAACAGCCAGCTCAAGCGGCCCAAAGTCTGGTTTCAGGTGGATGTGGAAAGCAATGAAGGCACGGAACAGAACCGCTCCGTTGCTTTCAGCGGCCCGCTTTTCATCGGTTACCGCCAACTGGACGCCGAGCGCTGGCCTACCACCCGCTACCACCTGCTCGCCTTCAGCAGCGAAGAGGCCCGCGCGCGGGCTGCCGGGCGTCTGCCCTATACGGTTGACGTGCGCCTGCGCGTGGAGGACGTCTGGGACGATGCGCCGCGCACGGAAGAGGAAAAGGATCGCCGCAGCGAGGGCGAATTCAGCATTGACGCCATTACCGACAACCAGGGGCGCGGCGTGGATCGCCGCGATCTGGAAATCCGTCTGCAAACCCTGAAACTGGATGAAGGGTACTGGCTGGATACCGGCATCGTGTCTGATGCCGGATAAACGAGGATAATCATGCAGCAGCAGGATCATGACCTTGCGCAACACTGCCGCGAGCTTGCGGACGCTTCCCGGCAGGCTGTGGACTGGCTTCGGGATAATTGCGGGCTTGTGGGCAGCGAATGCGCGGCACTGCAAAAGGACATGCGCCGCGCCGCCCGCTTTTTCAACAAATGCGAGCAGGCCGCCCGGCGCAAAATGTGCGTGGGCGTGTTCGGCCCCAGCCAGTCCGGCAAGTCCTACCTGATCTCGGCCCTGGCAAAAGACGCCAAAGGAGCGCTAACGGCGGATTTGGGCGGCAAGACTTACGACTTCCTCACCGAAATCAACCCGGAAGGCGGCAAGGAGTCCACCGGCCTTGTCACCCGCTTCACCACCACCCCGCCCGCAGGGCTTGCGGACGGCTTTCCCATTCGCCTGCGGCTGCTTTCCGAGACGGATGTGGCCCGCGTGCTGGCCAACACCTATTACGCGGACTGTGAACATAAGCAGGCGCCGCAGCCTGAAGCCCTGATCGCGGCTCTGGACGATCTGGCCGGCCGCGCCGCGGTTCCGCAAGCCGGCGCGGGCGTGGTGAGCGAAGATGATTTGGAGGATCTGCGCGAATACGTCAATAAAAATTTCAGTTCCCGGCCGCGCGTGCAGATGCTGCAAAAGGGCTATTGGCGTGCAGCCGCGGAGCTTGCGCCGCGGCTTGGCCTTGCGGATCGGGCCGCGCTGCTGGGCCTGATCTGGGACAATGTGCCGGAATTTCAAAGTCTCTACCTCAAGCTTTGCGGCGCATTGGAAAAACTGGGCAATCCCGCTGAAGCGGCCTGCCCCATTGAGGCATTGATCCCGCGTTCCGTGAGCATCATAGATGTGACGCTGCTGCGGGGTCTGGCAGACGAGACCCCCGCGACCCTGCCCATTCTCGGCGCCAACGGACGCCGCACAGAGCTGCCGCGCGCCGTGATCACCGCGCTCACGGCTGAAATCACCATCCCCATGCGGGAAAAACCGGACGACTTCTTTGATCACACGGATTTGCTCGACTTTCCCGGTTACCGCTCCCGCCTCAAGCTCAGCGATCTCAACAATGAGCTGCAACGCCCCGGCACCCTGGAAAATCTCTTTCTGCGCGGCAAGGTGGCCTATCTGTTCGAGCGCTACTGCGAGGAAAAAGAGCTGACCAGCATGCTGCTCTGCATCGGTCCCGGCAATCAGGAAGTGCAGGATCTGCCGCGCGCCGTGTATGAATGGATCTGCTCCACCCACGGCGAAAAGCCGGTTCACCGCGCGGGCAGGCCGCCTGCGCTTTTCTTTGTGCTGACCAAGATGGACATGGAATTTGAAAAGAAAAACGGCGCGCCGTCGGTGGAAAAACGCTGGGACATTCGCCTGCAGTCTTCCCTGCTTGACTTTTTCGGCAAACAGCACGACTGGCCCGAAAACTGGGACGGCAGCAAGCCGTTCGCCAATGTGTTTTTGCTGCGCAATCCCAATTTCCGCAGCGAAGCCATCTTCAGCTTTGACAAGGAAACGCATCAGGAAACAGGCGTCAGGCCGGAGCAGAAAGAGTACGTGGAGGAGGTGCGCCGCGCTTTTCTGCAATCAGCGCTGGTGCAACGCCATGTCTCCGAGCCTGAGCGCGTCTGGCAGGCGGCCATGCGGCTCAACGACGGCGGTGTGGCGCTGTTGCGCGAAAAATTGCGGCCGCTCTGCAATCCCGAGCTCAAGCGCCGCCAGATTACGGTCAGCCTTGCCGAAAAGCGCGAACAGGTTCTTGCCTGTCTGGGCGTTTTTTATAAAAGCGACGACAGCGAGGAACTGCGCCGGCAAAAAGAGCAGCTCTCGCGCACATTGGTGGCCCTCCTGGCCCGCGTGGCGGAAAAGCAGCTTTTCGGCGAATTTTTGCAACGCCTGCAGGTGCGGGACTTTGATCTCTACGAAATCTGCTTCAACGCCCGCCAGAGCCCTGCCCAGGAGGCCGCGGCCCTGCCCGCGGATGTGGTGGGCACGCGCGTTTCGGCGGATGATATTCTGGGCGACATTTTCGGCGACGCGCCCCCCCCGGCCCCTGCCCCGGCTGAAGCGACCGAAAGCAGCGCCAGGGACACGGCCGCTGTTTTCGCCGGACTGGCCCTGGAACATTGGATCAGCCGCCTGCGCGAACTGGCGGGCGACGCAGAGGCCCGCAGCCGTTACGGCCTGCCCGCCAGGGAACTTGATCAATTCTGCCACGAACTGATCGCCGCCGCAGGGCGCTGCCGGGTGCGCGAAAATCTGGAGTCCGAGTTGCGGCGCGGCGCGGCCTACAGCAATATGGCGCGCGAAAGGCTGGTCTGGAAGCAGGTCAGTCTGGCGGCCGACGCCATTAACGCTTTTGTGGACTGGCTGGGCTTTGACCCCCGCTTCAAGGATCAGGCGGCGCGCACCATTTTCTTCGGGGGCAGGAGCCTCAGCCTTTTTGCCCCGCCGCCGGCAATCTCCGGCGAGCCGCAGATCGCCGAAGAAGAGTCGCCCTACGATCGCCTCTGGTATACGGACTGGCTGCGCGCCCTGGCCTATGCGGTGATCGCCAACGTGAACTTTGACGGCGAGCAGACCGTCAATCCCGAACAAAACAACCGCCTGCGCCATATTCTGCAGATCATTAAGGAATAAGCCATGCGCGCCACACTTACAGCCGACCCCATGCGCGGTCCCGGATACGGCCTCATTGAAGTGCAGGGCGCCGGCCACATGCCGAATCCCGTTTTCGTGATTTACCGCTCGGACGGCAAAAGCCTTTCCGGCGGCGGCTGGCAGGAGAGCGAAAGCACGCTCAGGCCCGACGCCTGGGAGAACAAGGACGGCATCCTGCGTCTTGCCGTGGGCCCGGCTGTGGTCAACGAGATGGACAACCTGGAATCCTATCGGCTCAGCCTGCCCGGGCCCGGCCTTTGCCCGCTGGTGGTTCAAAACCTGGTTTATTCGCATATGGGCGGAGGCCAGGGCATCGGCGCGCGCGCTCCCCGGCCCGATCCCGCGCCCGTACAGCCGCAAGCCTCGCCCGGGCCCGGCCCGGAACCTGAGCCGGAGCCGAGCCCTGCTCCCGAACCGGTGGAAACCCCGCCCGCGCCGATGGAAGAGCCGCTGCAACTGCCCTCGCAAAGCAGCGCCAAAAAGCAGGGCAGAACCGGCCTGCTTGCCGGGCTGCTGCTTTTACTGCTGCTGGCGGCCGGGGCGCTCTGGTGGTTTGTGTGGCGCGCGCCTGATGCAACGCCCCTGCCCCCCGTGCCGCCGCAAACCTCCGAGGGTGCAGCGCGAAACACGCCTTCCGGCCCGTCCGCGCTGGCTCTGGCCCGCGAACAGTTGCGCGGCGAAGCGCGCCCCGAGGTCAGCCTTGCCCTGGCCAAGCCCCTGCGCAAGGCCGACGCCAGCGCCGAAGAAGGGGACGCGGCCTTTTTGCTGTTGGAAGACGCGGCCCAGAAAGGCAATGCCGAAGCCATGCTTCTGGTGGGGCAGTTTTATGATCCTGTCAGCGCCTTGCCGCGCGGCAGCATTCCCGTGGACATCAGCCAGGCCAGGCGCTGGTATGACATGGCTCTGGCCAAGGGGCAGGCCGAGGCGCGCGCGGCCCTGGACAAGCTGCGCGCCCATGTCCGGGCCGCGGCGGACAAAGGCGACGTTGAGGCCCGCAGCCTGCTGCAAACCTGGAAATGAGCCGCGGCCCTGCGCGTGGCTCAAGGAGATGATCATGACTTCCGGATTGCCGGTCCGTCCCTTTCTGCTGCTGCTTCTTGCCCTTTGCCTGAGCCAGGGCGCTGCATTGCCGCCCGTTGCGTCACATGCCGCGCCCTTGCTGCAGGAAGGAAAAACATCGCTTTTTCAGCGGGTGGTCAGCCATCCCGGCGCAAAGCTCCTGGCCGAGCCGAAAGCCGACGCCAAAACCGTGCGGGAAAATGTTGTGCCTTTCACGGCATTCTATGTCTTTGCGCGTAACGGGAACTGGCTGCAGGCGGGCCTTTCCGCCGTTGCACCCGAAGGCTGGCTGGAGGCGGGCCAGGCCACGGACTGGAACCAGTCTCTCACTCTGCTTTTTGCCCCGCGCGCAGGCCGTGAGCCGGTGCTTTTCTTCAAGACCGAGCAGGATTTGAGCGCGTTGTGCGCAGCCGAGGACATGGAAAAGCAATTGGACGCCCTGCTGGCCGCGGCCGCCCGGCTCTCGCCCGCCGATTCCGGCACGCCGCCCGCCGCAGCCGCCGACTTGCCGATTCTGGCCAGCGAACCCGCGGGAGCCCAAGGCGCGGTCTCGGAAAAACGCTTTTATCTGATGCCCATTCTGGACATGAAAGATCCTTTTGAAGGCGTCAAATTCCTGCGCGTGGCTTCCATTGACCCCGGCCAATACGGAAAAGGCGGCAAGGGCAGAAACGGGCCGCCCAAAACCGGCATTGCCCTGGTCATCGACACCTCCATTTCCATGAAGCCGTATATTGATCAAAGCCTGAATGTGGTGCGCCGGATTTACGACACAATTGAAAAAGACAAGCTGGCCGACAAGGTGGGCTTTGCGGTGGTGGCTTTTCGCAGCAGCACCAGGGCCACGCCCGGCCTGGAATATGTAGCAAAGGTCGTCAGCGATTTTGCCACGGCCAAAAATCGTAAAAGTCTGGAAGAAAAGCTGGCGCAGGCGCAGGAAGCCAAAATTTCCAGCCATGACTTCAATGAGGATTCTCTGGCCGGCGTCTATAAGGCCGTCCAGGATCTGAACTGGGAAGAGTATTCCTCGCGTCTGATTCTGGTCATCACGGACGCGGGCCCCCTGAAAAGCGGCGATCCGTATGCTTCTGTCGCCATGGGCGTCAATGAGCTCAATGATCTGGCCCGGCAAAAAGGCATCTGGATCACGGTGCTGCATATCAAAAGCCCGGGCGGCGTCAAGAATCATGGCTATGCCGAACAGAGCTACAGGGCTTTGGGCAGGCTTTCGGGCCAAAGATCCAATTATCAGGCCGTGTCCGCGCCCACTCCGGCCGAAGGCGCGCGCCAGTTCGCGGCTGTGGCCAAAACCCTGGCTGAAGGCATGGTGGCAATGGTCAAAAATACGGCCGAGGGCAAGGTCATGACCCGGCCCCGGGATGAAAAACCGCAGAACCTGACGCCCGAACAGGCGGCTGCCCGGCTGGCCGCCACCCTGGGATATGCCATGCAACTGGAATATTTAGGCCGGGCGCGCGAAAATCAGGCGCCGTCGGTGGTAAATTCCTGGATTGCGGACATGGATCTCAAACGGCTGGCGCGGCATGAGCAGAGCCCCAGCGTTGAAGTGGCTGTGCTGCTGACCAAGAATCAGCTCAATGACCTCAGCGCGCAGCTCAAGGCAATTATCGACAATGCGGAGCGGACCAAAAAAACGGATTCGCACGATTTTTTCCAGGGCATTCTCTCGGCTTCCACGCGCATGGCCCGGGATCCCAATCTGCCCACGCGCGGCAAAAGCCTTGCGGAATTGGGCGTACTGGCTGAATTTCTGGAAGGTCTGCCCTACAAGAGCGACATCATGCTTTTGCGCGAGGAAGACTGGTACCGCATGAGCATCGGCGAGCAGACGGCTTTTATCAATCGTCTGAAGTCGCGCCTGGCCCGCTATGAGGAATACGACAAGGATCGGGCCAACTGGGAGAGTTTCGGCCAGGCCAATGCCGGAGACTGGGTCTACCGCGTGCCTCTGAGCATGCTGCCCTGAGTGCGGGCTTTCAAGAGTATGGAAGATTTGGTCTTTTCCCTGCGGGGAGTCAGCAAGCGCCGTCCCGGCGCGGAGGGCTTTCATCTGCGGCTGACGGCCTTTGATCTGCCGCGTGGCCGCTTGCTTGCGCTGGCCGGGCCCAGCGGCTGCGGCAAAAGCACGGCCTTGGACCTGCTGGCCTGCGTGCTCAAGCCGGATATGGCGGGGCCGGGCAGAACCGGACAGACCGTCGCCAAAGCGGATCTTTGCGCAGAGCACGCGCCGGATGCTCCGGAGGCTGCAACCCGCTTTGTCTTTTCCCCCGTGCCGGAACACAAAACAGACGTGCTGGCCGCCTGGAAAAGCGGCGACACGGACAGGCTGGCAAGCCTGCGCCTGCGCCATCTGGGCTATGTCTTGCAGACCGGCGGCCTGCTGCCCTTTCTTTCGGCGCGCGAGAATATTTTGCTGCGCTGCAAAAGCCTGGGCATTGCCGAACAACGCAGGGAAGCCATAGCCGATCTGACGGCACGGCTGGGCATCACTCACCTGCTTGCGCACTATCCGGCCACGCTTTCCGTGGGCGAACGTCAGCGCGTGGCCGTGGCCTGCGCCCTGGCCCACGGGCCCGGCGTGGTGCTGGCCGACGAGCCTACCGCCGCTCTTGACCCCCTGCACGCCCGCGCGGTGCTGGATCTCTTCGGAGAACTGGCGCGCGAGATGGGAATCAGCATGATTATGGTTACGCACAATGCGGACATGGCCCAGGCCGCGGGTTTTACTGTGGCCCGCGTGGCCGTGCAGCCCCGGGCGGACGGCATTGCAGCCCGCATCGACTATGCGGGGCAGGACTGAGCCATGCCGCGGACCCGGCTGCACGCCTGCCGTTTGGCGCTCAGGGATTATGCGCATGAAGGTCTGCTTTCGGCCTGCGCGGTTCTGGGGCTGGCCGCCGTGCTCACGCCGTTGCTGGTTCTCTACGGGGTCAAGTTCGGCGTGGTCCAGACCCTGACCGAGCGCCTGCGCGAAGACCCGGCTACTCTGGAAATTTCGCCCGTGACCAGCGGCCGGTATACTGCCGAATATCTGGCCGGTCTGGCCGCGCATCCGGATGTGGCCTTTGTGCTGCCGCGCACCCGCGCCATTGCCGCCACCATGAACCTCGGCAGCGGCCAGGGCAGGCATCTTTTGGTTTCACTGGAGCCGACAGCTCCGGGCGATCCTTTGCTGCTCCGGCACGGCGCGCAGATTCGGGACATGCCGTTGCCCGGCAAGCCTGCGGGCGCGCAGAGCGGCGCTGCCGCGCTCAGGGAACCCATCGGCGTGACGCTTTCGGCCACCGCGGCCGAAAAACTGGACGTGCGCCGGGGCGCAGTTTTGCGGGGCCGGGTGGAACGCCGCTACCAGGGCCGCACCCAAAGCGCCGAGGCAACCTTGCGGGTCATCTCTGTTCTGCCTCTGGCCGCGCAGCAAAAAGACGCAGCCTATGTTCCCCTTGCTTTGCTGGAAGCCACCGAGGATTTTCGCGACGGCCGCGCCGTGCCCGAGCTGGGCGCTCACAACGGCTGGACTGGCGAAGCGCGCCCCGCAGAGCCACGCGTGTATCCGGGTTTCAGGCTCTATGCGCGCAATCTGGACGCCGTCATGACTCTGCGCCGGGCTTTTGCCGCGCAAAATCTGGATGTCTACACCCACGCGGAAGAGATCGAGCAGGTCACCACCCTGGCCCGAGCCTTGGATCTGATTTTTGCCCTGATCTGCGCGGCCGCGGCCGCGGGCTTTCTGGCGTCCACGGCCAGCAGCGCCCTGGCCGGAGTCAAGCGCAAGGAAAGAATTTTGGGGCTCTTGCGGCTCACGGGCTTTTCCACGGGCGCGCTGATGCTCTTTCCACTGGTCCAGGCCCTGTGCACCGCCATTCTGGGCACTGCGCTGGCCTCGGGAATCTACATGGCGGCCGCAACGGTGATCAACCGTCTGTTCAGCGCGGATTTGCGCGGTCTGGAGCAAGTCTGCCGTCTCCTGCCCGAACATTTTTTGCTGGCGTTGGCGGCTGTCGTCGCGCTTTCCCTTGCGGCCGCGCTGGGCCCTGCGCTACGCGCCGCGCGCATCCAACCTTCGGAGGTAATCCGTGATGTCTGAGCCTGAACCTCCCTGGCGGAGGAAGCAGGGCCGCCGTTGCCCCCAGCCGAAACACAAAGCCGGATTTTCCGGCCCACGCCGCCGAGAGGCAGTGTTGCAATGCCTCCGGCGCGTTACTGCCCTGATCCGTTTTGAGGGTTTTGCGTTCCGCCTCCCCCTCTGCCTGCTTCTGCTGGCGGTTCTCGCGGGCTTTCCCCCTTCCCCGGCATGGGCCGCGCTCAAGGCCAAAGGCGGCGCAAGCCTGGCCGATGCCTGCAATCCCCGACCGGCGCGGGACGACATCGTGCTGCCCATGCCCTGCGGCCTTTCCATGACATTCAAGCTGGCAGCCGTGCCGTCCAGGGGCTTTCTTTGGGATATGCCCATGCGTCCCGGTGTGGACGACAGCGCCAATGCCGAGCGGGCCTTTTATGACCGGCGCTTCAATGCGGCTCTTTCCGGCCCCTTTGCCCTGGCGGATCTGCCCCCGGAATGGCAAAAGCATGCGCCGCAGGGCAAGCATTACTTTTATCTGATCGCCAAATACGAGGTCAGCAGGCTGCAATGGCGGGCCGTTATGGACGCGGCCTGCCCGGATACGCAGAATCCGCCGCCTGACGCCGCGCTGCCCGTGACGGACGTGAGCTGGTATGACGCCGTTGACTTTACCCGTCGCTACACCGCCTGGCTCTTGAAAAACGCGCCCGAAGCCCTGCCCCGCTTTGCGGGCGACAGCCGCAATGTGGGTTTCGTGCGCCTGCCTACGGAAACGGAATGGGAATATGCCGCGCGCGGCGGCCAGACCGCAGGCAGCCAGCAATTGCTGCAGGAGGATTTTTTCGCCCTGCCGCCGGGAGCCTCCAAGGCCGATTACGCGGTCTACCGGCCCGAGGGCGCGGCCCACGGCGTTGAAAGCCTGGCCCGGATCGGTTCGCGCAAGCCCAACCCCCTGGGCTTGTATGACATGGCGGGCAATGCCGCTGAAATGGCGCTGGACGCCTTTCGCTTCTCCGTGGCCGGGCGTCTGCACGGCTCGGCCGGCGGTTTTGTGCGCAAAGGCGGTTCCTTTCTTTCCGGCGCGGCTGAAATACTGCCGGGCCGCCGCGAAGAAGTGCCCTTTTTCATGGCCGACGGCCCGGCCCATGCCCGCGATCTCGGCTTCAGACCCGTCATTTCCGGGATCAACACGCCCGGCGGCAATCGCCCGCAAGAACTTCTGGCGGAATGGAACAAGGCCGGCGAGAGCATGGCCCCCGCCCTGCGGGCCGCCCGCAATCCCCTGGAAGAACTGGACCGCCTGCTTGCTCTGGCTCCCACTGCCGAAATCAAGAACAATTTGCAAAAACTGCGCGACACCATAAAGGAAAACAATATCGCCCTGGAGCGCCAAAAGCAGCTGGAAGCCCTGACCTTGTTGCGCACCGGGGTCTACATGATTGAAACCATCCGAAATTATGCCAGCCGTCGCAACAGTCTCAAGACCCAACTGGCCAGCATGGAGCGCGACGCCAAAAGCGCCAAAGGCGCGGCGCTTGAAAAACTGCGCCGAATCATGGATACTGCGCGCAGAGGGCTTGTCATGCTGGATACCAGTCTTGACAAATCCCTCGTCTTCTACCGCAGCAAGGTGGAAGACGGGGCGCAATCGACGCCGGAAACGCTGGACGCGGCCTTTGCCTCGCTGGCCAGGGACTTCAGCGGCGACGATCCCTTTAACGAGAACATGCGCCGCAATCTGGAATTATATGGGCGGCATGTGCATCTTTTTCGGAAAAACAAACCCCTGTCGCGCAAAAACCTGCAAAAAGAAATTCTGGAACGCCGCTTCCAGTAGCACAAGTGAGGTAGTTATGGCTGACAACAAGCGTCTCGGCTGGATCGGCACCGGCGTCATGGGCCTGTCCATGGCCGGGCATCTGTTGGCCGCGGGCATGCCCCTGACGGTTTACAGCCGCACCAGGGCCAAAGCCGAGCCCCTTCTTTCCAAAGGCGCGCGCTGGGCCGACAGCCCGCGCGAGGTGGCCGCGGCCTCTGATCTGGTCTTTTCCATGGTAGGCTACCCCAGAGATGTGGAAGAAGTGCTGCTGGGCGAGCAGGGCGCCTTGCGCGGGCTTGCCCCGGGCGGCATTCTTTGCGATATGACCACCTCAAGCCCGGCTCTGGCCAGGCGCATAGCCGAGGCGGCCGCTGCCCGCGGCTGCGCCGCCCTGGACGCGCCCGTGACCGGGGGCGACGTGGGAGCGCGTGAAGCCCGGCTTTCCATTTTTGTGGGCGGGGACGCAGCGGCCTTGCAACAGGCCCGGCCCTGCCTTGACGCCATGGGCCAGCGCGTGCTGCATTGCGGTCCGGCCGGTTCCGGGCAGAAAGCCAAACTGGCCAATCAGGTTGCCGTGGCCGGGGTGATGTTCAGCGTCTGCGAATCCATGCTTTTTGCCCAAGAAGCCGGTCTGGACGTGGCGCAATGGCTGGAGCTGGTGATACCCGGCGCGGCCGGCAGCGCGGCTATGGCCAGCCTGGGCCCCCGCCTCTTGCAGTGCGATTACGCGCCCGGCTTCTATATTGAGCATTTTGTCAAGGATCTGGGCCTGTGCCTTGAGGAGTGCCGTCGCATGCAACTGGTGCTGCCGGGCGTGACCCTGGCCGAAGAATTTTACCGCATGATGCAGGCCCGAGGCCAGGGCCGCCAGGGCACTCAATCCCTGATCCAATGCCTTGCGGCGCTCTCGGGCAAGGAGTGGCGCAAGTAGCGTCTGAGCATTTCCACGTTGAAAATGCCCTGACGAGCAGCGACTGCGCAGCCGTTGCGGCGGAACCGGCTTTCGCCCACAGCACCGGGGGCGGTATTGCAACCGCGCTCTGCTCCGGTCTCGCTGGCGCGTGATCCGGCGCAGGAAGAGAATGCCCGGCGCCACTGGCAGCGGTCGGAGCAAGGCAAAAAACGCGATTTTTGCCTTGTGCTCCTCACGCCGCCGCCACAGAAGAGATCTGCCGTATCCTGCCGCTCATTGCGGCCTTTGCAGCCGCCGCAATGGATATCCTTTGCCTGCTGCGCCTCTGCCCTGCTCTTGTTGGGGCAACCTCTCCCCTGCCCTGCGAGGCCCCATGTCACAGCTTATCCCCCAAAATCCCCTGGAAGACCCGGCGCTGGAAGCGTACCACGACTTTTTGCTGCGGCGCAGCCGCCGTTTTACCGAAGAGCTGGATCGCATCATCGCCCATTACGGCTCATTGCGCGCCTACGCGAATCTGCACAAAGATCTCGGCATTCACCGCGTCACCAATGCCGCCGGCCAAACCCGCTGGCGAGTGCGGGAATACCTGCCCTGCGCCGAGGCTGTCTGGCTGACCACGAATCGGCTTAACTTTCAGCGCCATGCCGACTATCGCTTTACCCGGCTTGAAAACGATATCTTTGAGCTTACGCTGCCTGAAGAAGCACTGTCTCACGGCGTCTATCTGGAACTGCGCGTGCTCAGCCGCGCTGCCCGGCCCGAGAGCGCCGGGCCGGAGAGCGCCAACCCTCCGCTGCGGCGGGTGCCCGCTTTTGCCCAATGGGTCGAGCAGGATCCGATCGTGCCTGCCCAATGGTGCGCCCGTCTCTGGGCCCCGGACACACCCTACCGTTTCAGGCACCGCCGCCCGCGCGCGCTGGTTTTTCCCCGTATCTACGAAGCCCATGTGGGCATGGCGCAGCCAGCCCTGACCCACAAGGGAGAAAGCGTGGGCAGCTACGCGGACTTCACCGGGATGATCCTGCCGCGCATCAAGGCTGACGGGTATACGGCCGTGCAGCTTATGGGCATTCTGGAGCATCCGTTATATCGCTCTTTCGGCTATCAGGTCAGCAGCTACTTTGCGCCCAGCTCCCGTTACGGCACCCCGGATCAATTCAGGGAGCTGGTGGACACCGCTCACGGCCTGGGCCTTGCCGTGATTCTGGACATCACCCATGGCCACGCCTGCCCCAATACGGAGCAGGGTCTCGCTCGCTATGACGGCAGCACATATTTCTTCAGTGAAAAATATAATCAATGGGGCACGCCTTCTTTTGACTACAGCCAGGAAATGACGCGGCGCTTTCTGCTGTCCAACTGCCGTTACTGGCTTGAGGAATACCGTGTGGACGGCTTTCGCTTTGACGCGGTGGGCAATATGCTGTACCGCGATCATGGCGTTGACGACGATTTTTCACATGTGGGCCGCTGCTTTTACGGCAAGGACGGCCTGCCGCGCGGCGACGAGCCGGGCGAGCTGTACCTTTGCCTGGCCAATGCCCTGATCCACGAGCTTGCGCCGCATTCCACAAGCATAGCCGAGGAGTTTTCCGGCATGCCCGGCCTGACCTGCCCGCCCGCGCAAGGCGGTCTGGGCTTTGACTACCGTTTTGCCATGGGCATTCCGGATTATTGGGGCAAATGCATTGAGGCCCCGCGCGACATGGGCAGCCTTTGGCATGAAATGACCAACCACCGCCCCTATGATCGCACCATCAGCTATGTGGAGTGCCACGACCAGTGCATCAACGGCGACGACGCGATGATCTGGCGGCTTCTGGGCGACGACATGTACGCCAGCATGTCCGTGTTCACAGATACCTGGAAGGTCTCGCGCGGGCTGGCCTTTTACCGTCTGATGCGGCTGATCACCCTTGCGACCGCGGACGCGGGTTACTTGAATTTCATGGGCAATGAATTCGGACACCCGGAATGGCTGGATGCGGAAGCCTACGCGCACCGCCAATGGCATCTGGCCGAGCGCGCGGATCTCAAATACGCGCAACTGGCCGCCTGGGACAAAGCTCAGTTGCGAGATCTGGTTGCCGCACATCTGGAGGACTTTCAACAGGCCCCGCTTTTCCGCTTCATCCATGAGGAAAAACGCCTGCTGGCCTTTGAGCGCGGGCGGCTGCTCTTTGCCTTTAATTTCCATGAACTCGACGCGCAACAGGATCTGGCTTTCGCCGTCACCCCGGGCAAGTATGTGGAAATGCTCTCTTCCGATGAAACGCGCTTTGCCGGGCACGGCAATCTTGTCGTTGCCCCGCGCCCTGTGGAGCACTTTACCCGCGTGCTGCCCCAGCGCCAGGAGCAGGATGTGACCCTGTACCTGCCGCCTCTCGTCGCGCTTGTGCTGCGGCGCGAAGATTGACCACGCGCCAAAAAAACCTTGACAGATCGCCTCTGCCCGCGTAGTTATTCTTTCCGCGTCGGGATGTAGCGCAGTCTGGGAGCGCACTTGAATGGGGTTCAAGGGGTCGAAGGTTCAAATCCTTTCATCCCGACCAGAAATTCCAAGTTTTTTTCACAAAGGGAACCAGCGAACGTTGGTTCCCTTTCTCGTTTTCCGGCGCTGAGAGCGTTTTGCTCATGAAATCAGCTCAACGCTCCAGGTTCCCGGAAGCATGAACGCGGGCCCCATGCTCTTCTCTCCCGCCGGAAGGCTTTGGCGCGGTTTACGAAGCCAGAGCGTTCTTGATCTTTTCCGGCGTCACGGGCAGCCGGTAAAAACGCTTGCCGGTGGCATGGGTGATCGCGTTGCCGATGGCCGCAACAATGGGGATCATCGCCAATTCCGCCATGCCTTTTGGCGGCGAGCTTTCGGACAGGGGCGCAAGATATTCGACCGTCTGATTCCAGACCGCCACATCCCTGGCTCGCGGCAGGGTGTAGCGGTTGAAGTTCCATGTGCCGTTGCCCGGCCCGTCTTCGTAAAGCGGCAATTCTTCCATCAGGGCATGGCCGATGCCCATGGCCAAACCGCCCTGCAACTGGCCGGACACGAGTTCGGGCACAATCACGCTGCCGGGGTCAAGTATATAATGGTGGCGCATAAGTTTCACCTCGCCCGTGAAGGTATTGACGTTGAGCTCCACGATGCAGCCCGCGGGCGTATAGGTCGTCACGCCGGCGTCATTGCGCTGCACCGGCGGAAACTTCACGCTGCTTCTCCTGATGAAATGATACCCGCCGTTGCTCATACGCCGCTTGAGTTTGGCGGGAGCGCCATCGCCGTACCGCACGGAGAGCGCATCCGCCGGCATTTCAACGGAACCGACGGTCGGAATGTCGAATGTGGCCGTGGCCCATTCCCAGCGGCTGAAGCAGTGCAAGGCAACCCCGGTCACCAACCCCAGCTCGTGCGCTTTTCGGGCAAGCCGCTCAAAGGGCAGGGTTTCCAGGCCGTCGCCGCCGATGCCACCCTCCACCACACGCAGCTTGTCCACAGTCATGAAGCCGCCGGCGATCTGCCCGCCGCTCGGTCCCTCGCTCCAGATGGCGCGCGCCGCGGGCCAGAGCGTGTTCTCAAACAGAAAGCGGGCCGCCTGCCGTGTGGCAAAGCCGATGAAATACGCGCTGTTGGAAGCGCTCATGGCCGGTAGCACGAACGGAACCCAGTAAGGATTCTTCTGGAGTTCATCCTGCTCTTTTTGCGTGGTTGCGTAGGGAGAGCAATTGCTGACAACCGGCAGTTCGGCGAATTTCGTGACCCCGAATTCAACGAAATCGGGCGCCTTGCCCAGCATCTCGCGGACAATGACCTGCTGCGCCGTGGTCGCGCCGCTGCCGATCTCCTGTACGCAATGGCGCATCCGCATTGTGCCGTCAGCATCGAATTGCAGCGCCAGCGCGCTGGTATCCGCGCCGGTGCCGTAATCCTTCTGCACCTGCGCGAAGCCCACGCCGTACAGTTTGCCGGGGTTGGCCTTGTCGAATGCCGCCTTGGTCTTGTGCCGGTTCACCCACAGCGGATGCTTTGCCGCGAGATCGAGAATGGCAATGTTGCGCAGTTCGCCCTGCGGCTGCGCGCCCTGGGAGTTTTCAAACCCGGCCTGCAGGGCATTGCGACGACGCAGCTCGATCTGATCCATGCCCAGCTCAGCCGCGACTTCATCGACCATCAGCTCCGTGATGCTCATTGCCTGAAGAGTCCCGTAGCCGCGCATGGACCCGGCCTCCACCGCGCGGCTTGCCAGCGCAATGGTCGCCAGATCGGATTTGGGAAAATAATAAATCGACTGCGCGGCCGTTGCGGCCACCTGCGCCACCGAGAAGGAGAAATTGGCGCGCCCGCCGCCGTTGAGATTGTAAAAGCCTTTCAGGATTTCAAACCTGCCGCTCTGACGGTCGGCCACGATGGTCACATCCATTTCGATGGAGTGGCGCTTTATGCCGAGCTGAAACTGTTCGTAGCGGTTGTTGGCCAGCCTCACCGGCAGGCCGTCGCCGTAAAAGCACGCCGCAACGGCATAGAACGGAAAGATGGAATGATCCTTGGAACCATAGCCGACCGTTGTGCCGGTCAGCAGTTTGATGGTCTTGACCGGGAAGCGCGTATTGTCCTTGACCATCACCGCGGCGGCGCGGGCGACCTCATACGGCGACTGCGTCGAAGTGATCAGGTGCAGGGTGCGCGTTTTCGCGTCATACCAGGCATTGCCGTTGTCCGGCTCCAGGGCGCTAGGGTCGATGGATTGCGAGAAACCGTGCCGCTCCAGCACCAGCTTGCTCCTGTCATGGCGCGCCGCTTCGATGGCCTTTTCGATTTCCGCGGCCGCGGCCATGCCGCGCCGCATGGGCTCATAGGTTTCGCGCGCCACCGCACGCGGATCGCGCACGCCGCCGCCGCCTCGATTTTTTCTTCTCACGCAGGCGGGCACGAAAACGCCTGTGGGACTGTCCGGCGGCCAAACCGGTTTATCGCCGTCAAAAGCGCCCCAGATAACCGCATCCTGCATGGGCGAAAACGCCGATGAGGCCGTGGGGCTGCTGCCGCCGATACGCACATAGCGTGCCGCGCCATAGTTGGGCAGAGTCTTCGGGCCGGTGACCGCGCCGTATTTCACCACTTTTGTTTCAAAGCGCAGCATGCGCCTGGCTGCCTCGTATCTGTCGAAATCGCGATATACCAGCAGGGCCACGGGATGCCCGAGCATTGGCGGGGTCTGCCCTGTGGGAACCAAAAAATTTTTGCCGTAAAACTCGACCGAAAAACCCTCAGGCTGAGGGACAGTCAGGCCGTCGCGGGCCAGATCCTCATGCAGCACAAGGCGGTCGGGCTGCAAATCGGGCCCCAGAATGCCCGGATCAACGCCTTCAAAAATCCGGTCGGCCCGCGTCGCCTTGATGAAGAAGGCGTGCGCCTGCTCCCTGGGCCAGCCGGGCAGATCGCGCGCGCGAAAGTCCAGGGCGAATTCTTTCTGTCCGGTCACCTTGCGCACGGCATCCCACCGGTAGCGCGCCTTGCCGTCCGGCGACAGCCAGCCCGGCGCGCTGGGGCCCGAATGCGCCTCCAGCGCATGCGCGGTCGGCAAGCGCCCGATCAACACGGAAATACCGGCAATGGTGCCGATTTTGATGAAATTGCGGCGCGAAATATCAATTGTCATTATCTTTCTCCTATCCGAAAACCCTGCGCGTCGAAGACGGCAAAGGTCAGGAAAAACGACGCGGCCGCCTTGCGCGGACCCCTGCGTCATTTCATTCATTTTACAGCGGTTTCCTGCGCGCTCACCTGCCCGGCTGTCACCGGCGCGGCCTGGCCGCCCCATTCCGCCCGTATCCAGCTCACAAGCTCGGCGATCCTGGCGTCATCCATGCGGTGCGCAAAGGGCGGCATGGCGTACATGCGCTCGCCATTCTTGAAGATCTGCGTGGGAATACCGTTGAGAACGACTTTGATGAGCGTCTGCGGATCGGCCATGGCCAGAGTGGCATTGTCTTTCATGGCCGGCCCCACATGGGGAATGCCCTGACCGCTCATCCCGTGGCAGTCCGCGCAGGACTCACTATAGGCCAGACGGCCTGCGGCCAGGGGCGTGCCGCTTGTCGCATCGGCTTGCGGCAGCGGCGCGGGAGGCGCTGCCGGAGCGAGCGTCCTGCCGTCCTTGCCGGTGAGCAGATAGACGGCGGTCGCCTTGACGTCCTTTGGCTCCATGGCGCTGGTCGAGAAGTGCGTGACCGTGTACATGCCGTCGAACGAGGTGCCCTGGGGGGCAATGCCTGTGGCGAGATAGGCGCTCAGCGTGGGAACATCGAAGCCGCGCTCGGCAAGCGCCGTGGCGGTAATAGCGGGAACCGCCACGCCATCCACCTCGCCGCCCTGCAAGGCGCGGGAGAATTCGACGCCCATCGTGAAGTTGCGGGGGGAATGGCAGGCGCCGCAATGCGCCAGCCCTTCGACGAGATAAGCGCCCCGGTTCCAGGCGGCGGAGCGTTGTTCATTCTGCGGCGCTTTGCGGTCCGGGAAGTTCACGAGCGCCCAGAAATTCATGAAGGAGCGCACAGGCAGCACGAATACGCCGGTATTGGCCTTGTTGGGCGCCGGCATGTCCCCAATGCTCATGTTGTAGGCATAGAGCGCGTCGATGTCCTCGGGCGTCATGATATGCGTGAAGACAAAGGGCATGGCCGGGTAGAGATTGCGGTTGCCAGGCGCAATGCCGTCCCGCATGACGCGGTGATAATCGGCGCGCGTATAGTTGCCGATGCCGTACTGTTTGTTTGGCGTGATGTTGGTCGAATACAACGTGCCGAAGGGCGTAGCTATGGCCAGGCCGCCTGCGCCCATGGGCCCTTGCGGCAGGGAGTGGCAGCCGAAGCAGTCTCCGGCCAGGGCCAGTTCGCGACCGCGCGGGACCAGCGCCCGCATCTGGTCGGGCGAAAGGCTTTGCCGCGCCTGCGGGGCCACGCTGGAGGAGCGAAACAGCCCGGCCAGAATGAGAATCGCCACCACAAGAAGCACGGCGATAACGACGAGCAGTGAATTGCGCAACGTCGTGCGTTTCATGGCCGATCCTTCGAATCGAGCACGCAGCCCGGCGTGGCAAGCGCCACGTCGCGCACGGCTTCGTAATACCGCACATAGCCCGTGCAGCGGCAAATATGGTCGTTGAGCGCCTCCTCAATGGCGCTCTCCAGTTCGTCCCGCTTGACCGGCTCGCGCTTCAGCCGATCGATGAAAGCGGTGGCGCCTGCAACAAAGCCGGAGGTGCAATAGCCGCATTGGAAGGAAAATTTTTCGATGAAAGCCTGCTGGATCGGCGTCAGTTCCGTCACCTTTCCGGCCGCGTCTGTTTTGGCCTGGCCTTCAATGGTAATGATCGTCTTGCCGTCAAAGGAATGGGCGTTGGCAATGCAGGTCCGGGTATCGACAAGGCTTCCGTCCGGCCGGACTTCCACCACCGTGCAGGCATGGCAGACGCCTTGCCCGCAGCCGAAATGCGTGCCCGTCAAATGAAGATACTGGTGTAAAAAATCGATCATCGGCATCCCGACCGGCACATTGAGCGGGCCGACCTTCTTGCCGTTGACAATCAGGCTCAATGGCTTTTTTTCGATTTGAGGAGCTCTGTTTTCATTACTCATGAGAGTGCCTTTCTATTTTTTGTATACTTGAAAATCCATAACCGTATGATTTCCTTCCGAAGACGGTTCGGCGGCCTCAATCGCAGTGATCATGGCATAGTATTCCAATGAGTTTGCCATGCGCTGCTTTTTATTCTCTCTTGAACCACCTGGCAGCGCTATGCAAAGCTCTGATGGCAATCAGACAAGATGCTGACCAGTCTCAAAATGGAATCTAGAAGCTTTTTTTAAAAATAGCAATACATATATAAAGTTATTAATAAAATAATAGGTTATCATATTATCTCCGCAGAGAAAAAGGCTGCTTTGCAGCAAGCAATGTACTGAGGGCTGACCCAAGGCCCATACGACACGGGGCTGCCGCATCTTATGCGTCTGCCCTGCCCTGCGACATCTTTTGACTTGAAAATATCCAGCAAATCAGGCTCTATGAGTGCCGCGCCTTCTCCCGGCACAAGGGGCGCGAGCCGGGAGAGGCGGCCCCGGCGGCAGCGGAGCGCATCCGCAAAGATTGTGCACGATCCGCCATCCGTCTCGCCTGACGGAAACGACAGGCACGCGCAATGCGCCACGACGGGCCTATAACATTTTGCATAAGCGGGAGGTGGTATATGGAGAGATTTGACGCGATTATCATCGGGGGCGGACCCGGCGGGGCCAAAGCGGCCCGGACTCTGGCCGTGGGGGGAAAAAGCGTGGCCCTGGTGGAAAAAGCGCATTGGGGCGGCGTTTGCCTTAATTGCGGCTGCATACCCACGAAAATGCTTCTGGGCGCCACGGCTCCCAAAGCCCTGCTGCGGGGCCTGGAACGCCAACGCGTGGCCAAAGGCGCCGTTGACGTGGAGTATGAGGCTTTGCAGAAAAGAATCCAACGCTATACGAGAGCCGCCAGCCAGACTCTGGCCAAAGGTCTGGAAGACGCGGGCGTGACCCTGTTCAACGACCGCGGGGTTTGCGCCGACCCTCACAGCGTCCGGGTGCTGGGGCCTGACGGCAGCGAAACCGCGTTTTTGAGCGCGGCCGCCATTATTCTTGCCTGCGGCTCCCGTTCAGCCTCTTTTCCCGGGCTTGCTCCGGATCATGACGCCATTCTGGACAGCACCGACTTGCTGGCCATTCCGGCTGTGCCGGAAAGTCTGATTATTGTGGGGGCAGGGGCCATCGGGCTTGAAATGGCTGATTTTTTCAGCGCCATGGGCTGCATGGTCACACTGGTTGAAGCCGCGCCGCAACTGGCCCCCACTGAAGATGCGGACATTGCCCGGGAATTGCAAAAACTTCTCGGCAAGGCCGGGCGCGTGTGCCTGACCGGCGTCAAGGCTTCTTCGCTGTTGACCAGAGAGGGCAAGGCCGTTTTGCGGCTGGAAGACGGCCGGGAACTGACGGCGGATAAAGCGTTGGTTGCCGTCGGCCGCGCGCCGAATACAACCGGGCTTGACGTTGATAAGGCAGGCTGCGCATTGGATAAGCGCGGCTTTGTCACAGTGGATGAGCACTTGCGGGCCTCGCCGACGGTGTACGCCATCGGCGACGTGAACGGCAAAACCCTTCTGGCGCATGCCGCCGAGCATCAGGGGGCGTATGTGGCCCGGCAAATCCTGGGCGCTGCTGAGGGAGCCTACGAGCCGGGCCCCGTGCCATCCTGCATTTACGGCGCGCTGGAGGTCATGCGCGTGGGTAAAACCGCCAAAGAAGCTCAGGCAGAAGGCGACGGTGTTGCGGTTTCACGCGCGTTGCTCACGGGCAATGCCATTGCCCAGGCCGGCGGCGATGCTTCCGGTTTTGTGAAAGTGGTCTGGCAAAAAAATCGCATGGTTGGCATCGCAGCTCTGGGGCATGGCGTTTCGCACCTTGTTACAGCTGCCCAGTTGCTTTTGCTCGGACACTACAGCGGCGAAAAACTGCACGAATTCATGTTTGCCCATCCCACATTGGACGAAGCTCTGGGCGTGGCCATCCAGGCTCCGCGAGAGCCGGCAGCCTGAATGCCACCTTTAACTTTTATAAAAAGTCAAAGGTAATCTGCTCTAGAGCATTTTCTCTTTGAAAATGCTCTGCTGATGCGAAAGCGGCAGCCGCCGCAACGCGGCGTACATTCAGGCGAAAACCGCGTTTTTCGCCTGAATGCCACCTTTGACTTTTATAAAAAGTCAAAGGTAATCTGCTCTAAGATCGCGCTATTTCAAGATCGCGCTATTTCCCGCAACTTCCCGACAAAACGGCACGGCCCCGGGAGCAGTATCGGACGCTCCTGCGGGCCGTGCCGCTTTGAGGTTCTTTCCGCGGCAACGCTGACAGCCCATGTTCCGTCCATGTTCCGCGCGTTGCCCGAAACAGCTTGTCAGAAAGCGGGAACTTGGATAAAAAAATGCCGTTAATTCCCTGACACAGTGAATTGCTTATCCCCCTCTACAAGGAGCGAAAAATGTCGTACGTGCAGCGGGTCATGGACAGTCTGAAGGAAAAATATGCGTATGAGCCTGTCTTTCTGCAGGCTGTGCAGGAAGTGCTGCAAACATTGCAGCCGCTGCTGGACAAAAACCCCCGCTACGAAGAATACAAAATTCTTGAGCGCATCACAGAGCCTGAGCGGATTATTTCCTTTCGTGTGGAATGGGTGGACGACAAGGGGCAGGTTCAGGTCAATCGCGGCTACCGCGTCCAGTACAACTCCGCCATCGGCCCGTACAAGGGCGGCCTGCGCCTGCACCCCAGCGTAAATCAGGGCATCCTCAAATTCCTCGGATTTGAGCAGATTTTCAAAAATGCGCTCACCGGCCTTGCCATTGGCGGTGGCAAAGGCGGTTCGGATTTTGATCCCAAGGGGAAATCCGAAATGGAAGTGATGCGCTTCTGCCAGGCGTTCATGAATGAGCTCTATCGGCACATCGGCCCCACGATGGACGTGCCTGCGGGCGACATCGGCGTGGGCGGCCGTGAAATCGGCTATCTTTTCGGGCAATACAAACGCCTGACCCACCGTTACGAGGGCGTGCTTACCGGCAAAAACCTTCTCTTCGGCGGTTCGCTGGCCCGCACGGAAGCCACAGGCTACGGCGCTGTCTATTTCGCCCAGAGCATGCTTGAGGATCGCAAGGAAAGCCTGGAAGGCAAAACCTGCGTGGTGTCCGGCGCGGGCAATGTGGCCATCTATTGCTGCGAAAAGCTGCTGCAAGTGGGCGCAAAGCCCGTGACGGTGTCGGATTCACGCGGCATGATCCATGATCCCCACGGGATCAGGCTGGATGTGCTTAAGCAAGTCAAGGAAGTGGAGCGCGCCTCTCTGACCCGCTATGCCGAGCTCGTGCCTTCGGCCAAGTACACTCCGACGAGCGACTATCCCCAAGGTCGCAATGGCGTATGGTCCGTGCCCTGCTTTGCGGCCTTCCCCTGCGCCACCCAGAACGAGCTCAATCTGGCGGACGCTGAAACGCTGCTTGCCAACGGCTGCCAATGCGTGACCGAGGGGGCCAATATGCCTTCAACCCTTGACGCTGTGCATGCCTTTCTCAAGGCGGGCATCGCCTATGCCCCGGCCAAGGCTTCCAATGCCGGGGGCGTGGCCACAAGCCAGCTTGAAATGGCCCAGAACGCCAGCATGCAGAGCTGGGATTTTGAAACAGTGGACGCCCGGCTCAAGCAAATCATGCACAACATCTACAAAAATGCCGCGGCCACGGCCAAGGAATACAACGAACCCGGCAACCTTGTGATGGGCGCCAATATTGCGGGCTTCCGCAAAGTGGCCGAGGCCATGCTCGCCCAGGGCATCGGCTAGAGCATTTTCTCTTTGAAAATGCTCTGCTGACGCGAAAGCGGCAGCCGCCGCAACGCGGCCTTGAACCGCCCTGAACCTGACAAACTGCAAAGAGCTGCACGGCGCATGTGTTTGCCGTGCAGCTCTTTGCAGTTTGCTGCGTGGCCTGTTGCCTACCAGCACTCGTAATGGATTCTGTCCTCCCTGAAACGATCCGCCTGGCTGAAGGGCTGGGCCGGATGGCCGAGGCAGATAAGGCCCAGGGGCATGACATTATCGGGCAGATTCAGGATCTCGCGCACGATGCGCATGCGATCCTCCACCGGATGCAGGCCGCACCAGACGCTGCCCAGATTCTTGCCGCGCGCGGCCAGCATAATGTTTTGCGTGGCCGCGGAACAATCCTGCACCCAAAAGCCCGGCGTCTTTTCCTCGTTCAAATCCGCGCAGACAACGATGAGCACGGGCGCGTCCGCAGCCATTTTGGCATAGGGATGGCGCTCGGCTATGGCCGAGCGCACCCTGGCGTCCCGCACCACCACAAAATGCCAGGGCTGGCGGTTGCTGGCGCTGGGGGCCAGCATGGCTGCCTTGAGCAAAAGCTTCACATCCTCGTCAGCCACAGGCTCCTGCGTATATTTGCGTATGCTGCGCCGCGTGAACAGGGCTTCAAAAATATCCATAGCATTCTCCTGTTGCCAAAAGTCCTTGATGCCACAAATGTAGGCCCGGGGGAAGAAAAAAACAACAGGGCGGCGCTCGCGTCCAGGCCCGCCGCAACCTTGCGAAACGCTTCTGTCAGTGCTAGGGTCAGCCCTCATTAAGCCACCTGCTGCAAAGCCGCCTTTTCCCGTCCGGCGGCGTTGCAAGGCCAACATTGACCTTGCGGTATGTTCAATACAGCTTCGCCCAATGTTGGCCTTGCGCCTTGCCGGCCGAAAAAATTCGGCTTTTCGCGGACGGTGTTTTCATGAGGGCTGCCCCTAGTTTTGCAAGTTACGGAGGCTGCATGGAAGTTCCCTTGCTTTATGAGATAGTGATCATTTTTCTGCTCTCCATTGTGGTCACTATTATCTGCAACAGGCTCAAGCTTCCCGCAACTGTGGGATTTTTGCTTACCGGCGTGCTTTGCGGGCCTTCCCTTCTGGGCATTGTCAGCAACCGGGAGGCCATTGATCATGTGGCGGAAATCGGCGTGGCCATGCTGTTGTTCACCATCGGCATGGAACTTTCAGGCGAAGCCCTGAACCGTCTCAAACGCCCGGTCTTTCTGGGCGGCAGCCTGCAAATCGGTCTGACAGTGCTGGCGGTCACAAGCCTCACTCTGCTGCAAGGCGGCGCGTGGCAGACGGGCGTATTCTGGGGCTGTCTGGTGGCGCTTTCTTCTTCGGCCATTGTGCTGCGGATCATGCAGGAGCGTGGCACCACCAACACCCCCAACGGCCACCTTTCCCTGGCCATTCTGGTTTTTCAGGACATCATGGTGGCTCCCATGCTGCTGTGCGTGCCTCTGCTGGCCGGCAAGCTGGAGCTTTCACTGACAAACATGTTCTTTTCCATACTCTGGGTGGCGCTGGTGCTGGGCGGCGTGCTGCTCTTTGCCCGCCTCGGCCTCAACAAACTCATGGAAGCCGTGGTGCGCACCCGCACCCGGGAGATCCTTCTGCTGACCACTCTGGGCTTATGCATGGGCATGGCTCTGCTCACCAGCGCCCTGGGGCTTTCGCTCTCCCTGGGAGCCTTTCTGGCCGGGCTGCTGCTGGCCCGTTCCCAATACAGCATGAGCGTCATTTCCGGCATTCTGCCCTATCGCGACGTATTTATGAGTCTTTTTTTCATCTCTGTGGGCATGATGCTGGACGTGAATTTTTTCGGGCAGCATTTCCTTCAAATCATTTTCAATACGCTTCTTTTTATTGTCATTAAGAGTCTCTTGACCCTGCCGGCCGTGCTGGTTCAGGGCTATCCGTTGCGCACGGGCATTCTCACCTCGCTTTCCCTGGCGCAGGTGGGCGAGTTTTCCTTTGTGCTGGCCGCTTCGGGCCTGGCTGCCGGACTTTTCGACATGGAGGCCTATCAGAATTTTCTGGCCATGAGCGTGCTGACCATGATGCTCACGCCGGGCCTGATAGCCGCGGCCCCGCGCCTGGCCGACCTGGTGGCGGGCTGGCGCAACGAAAAGCAATTGGAGCGGGAAGAGGAAAAGGCAGAAACTCAGGCCTGCACGCTGGAGGATCATCTGATCATCATCGGCTTCGGCATCAGCGGCAAACATCTGGCCCATGTGGCGCGCGAGTCGCGCATTCCGTACACTGTTCTGGAAATGAACCCGGAAACCGTAACCCGCTATAAAGACAAGGAACCCATTGCCCACGGTGACGCCTCGCAGCCCGTGGTGCTGGAACATCTCGGCGTGGAAAAGGCCCGCGTGCTGGCGATTATCATTTCAGATCCTGCCGCGGTGCGGGCCATCACCATTGAAGCGCGGCGCTTCAACCCCAATCTGTACATCGTGGCCCGCACGCGCTTTGTGACGGAAGTGGCCCCGCTGCGCCGTCTGGGAGCCAACGATGTGATCGCCGAGGAATTTGAAACCTCCATTGAGGTTTTCAGCCGCGTCCTTACCCAGTACCTTGTGCCGCGGCAGGATATCGACACCTTTGCGGCGCGCATCCGGCAGGAAAACTACCGGATGATCCGCCGTCTGAGCAATGCGGTTGATCCTCTTGACGAGCTGGTCAGCCGCCTGCCGGACATGGGCGTGCAGGCCATGCGCCTGGCCGCCGCATCGCCGCTCTGCTCGCAGACCTTGCTCCAGAGCCGATTGCGCCAGAAATACGGCGTAACTGTCGTGGCCATTCACCGCCACGGAGAAGTACAGGCCTCGCCGGGACCGGAGACCCGCTTTGAGCCGGAGGATATTGTGTATCTTTTCGGAAAAACGGACAAACTCTACGCGATCAAGCCCCTGTTTTCCGGCCCGCGCAAAGAGCATGCCGCGGCAGCCGAAAGCAAGCCCGCCACGGCTTAGAGCATTTTCTCTTTGAAAATGCTCTGCTGACGCGAAAGCGGCAGCCGCCGCAATGCGGCGTACATTCAGGCGAAAACCGCGTTTTTCGCCTGAATGCCACCTTTGACCTTCATAAAAAGTCAAAGGTAATCTGCTCTAGAGCAATTTCACTTTGAAATTGCTCTGGCGGTCGCGGGAGCGGACGCCCGCGCCGAATGAGCGTCCAGACCGCGTTCTGGACGCGAAATGATGGCAGCGCCGCTTTTGAAATTGAATAATTTCAAAAGCAAAATGCTCTAGGGCGCGTCAGGCACCAGCGGCAACTCCTTGGGAGATGAGATGGTCAGCTTGTGATGCACCTCGGCTTTGCCGCCCGCAGGCACTTTGACATCCCAGAACAGTATATGCTCTTTTTCGTTCTTTTGGGACGGCGGCGCGTCGTCACTGGACACGGTAACGCCCTGGTCCACAATCATGGGGGCCGGGCGCTCCAGGCGCACGGTCACGGGCTTGCTGTGGCCGTTGGTCAGCGTATAGGTCCAGGCCCAGGTCCAGTTGCGGCTTTTATCAATAAAGCCGCTTTCGCCCCGCCGCCTGCTGTTCTCCGCTGTGGTCACATTGACGCGCGGGTCAGGGCCGAAGAAGAGCGTGGCTTCGCCGTTACGCGGCCTGAAAAAACCCTGGCCCACGTTCTGGCCGTTCACTGTAAATTCCGCGCTGCCTTCAGGCCAGGCCTGTTCCGGGGGCATGACATATTTTGCCAACAGCCAGACCCGGCTGTCGCTGGCGGTGGGCCGGGCCAGCCATTGCAAGGGCGCTTTCCAGGCGTCCGCGGCGATTAACAGACGTGCGCGGCCTTCGGGAAGACCGCGCACGGCCAGGGTCCAGGTGGCATATACGCCGCTGTTGTCCGGCTCCACCGGCGCATTGGCCGCGGCTAACTCCCCGTCCGCCTCGGCCGGAGCGGCCTTGCGCGCCATCATCAAGGCATGTGGCGCGGGCCTGGGCTGCTGCGGCCTGGACGTGGAATCCACCACCCAGCGCGCAAGAGGGGCGGGCTCCCGCGGCCCAGTGCCGCGCGAAGCCAGGGTCAGCCTGGTGTTGCGCCAATCCATGCCGGTGAACTGCCAGACCTCGGCCATGAGGCGCACGCCGATCTCGTGGCCTTCGCCCTGATCCGGTTGGGCGTCAAAGCTGTAGATGGGCTGCCAGCCGCAGCTTTGCAGCGTATAGCTGTACCGCACAGGCAGCCTGGACATGCCGGAAACGGGCTTTTGCAGCGTCACGCTCACGAGCTGGCCCAGGTCGGGGCTCACAGGCAGGCGTTGCAGCTCCTGCTGCACTATGTTTGCGCGGCGCTCCAAATCCGCCTGTTCCATGCCCAGGCCGGGTATCACGGTCTCCATCCGCTTTTCGCGCTGCTCCAGATCCTGCAAGGTGATGCTGTCCGGCAGGCCTTTCCAGAGCGCAAGCCGGGCCTTCACCGCGTCCAACTGGCCGCGCAGGCGCGCGCGTTCATTGATCAGCTCGTCGCGCAGATGGGAGAGCTCGCCGTTGGCCTCAAGAACCTGCGGCGTCATAGACCAGCGGGCCACAGTCTGCCCCGGAACCGACAATTGCAGATTCCGGGCGTCGCCGGGAATGACGAACGTTACGATACTCATCCCGTCTTTGGTGCTGACCGGGGCCATTTCCTCCACTTCAAGGCGGCCGCCGCTTGGCGAAAGCACGGCCGAAGCCGGATTGGCCAACGCCGCATCAACCGCCCAGGCCGTTGCGCCCGGCGTCATGACGGATAACGGGCCTGCCAGCAGGCTCAGCAGCACGACAGAGCGCCACTGCCGCAGCGGTTTCATTTTCTTGAGAATATTCATCCAGCCTCCACGGCCTGCACGGGCGTTTCCGGCCTGACCGGTCAGCGCCCGCGAGCCGTTATCGTGTCAGTTTGCGGAATTTCGGCCGATGCGGCGACTCGGCGTCCTTGCCCAGCCGCTTTTTGCGATCTTCCTCGTATTCCGAGTAATTGCCTTCAAAAAACGCCACTTCCGAATCGCCTTCAAAGGCCATGATATGCGTGGCCACGCGATCCAGAAACCAGCGGTCATGGCTGATCACCAGCACGCAGCCGGCGAAATTGTCCAGGGCGTCCTCCAGGGCGCGCATGGTATTCACGTCAATATCATTGGTGGGTTCGTCCAGAAGCAGCACATTGGCTCCGGACTTGAGCATGCGGGCCAGATGCAGGCGGTTGCGCTCCCCGCCGGAAAGCACATCCACCTTTTTTTGCTGATCCGCTCCGTGAAAATTGAAGCGCGTGCAATAGGCCCGCGCGTTGACCTCGCGGTTGCCGAGCCTGATGGTCTCGCGCCCGTCGCTGATCAGCTCGTAGACCGTCTTGCCCGGGGTCAGGGACTCGCGGCCCTGATCCACATAGGCGAAGCGCACGGTCTCGCCCACAGCAAGACTGCCGGAGTCAGGCTTTTCCTGGCCTGCCAGCATCTTGAAGAGCGTCGTCTTGCCCGCGCCGTTGGGACCGATGATGCCCACAATGGCGCCGGCGGGGATCAGGGCGCTGGCCTTGTCCATAAGCAGGCGATCACCCATGCTCTTGCTCACGTCCTTGAGCTCAATGACGTTTTTGCCCAGGCGCGGCCCCGGCGGGATGTAGATTTCCAGATCCGGGGCGCGTTTTTCGCTTTCATGCGAGAGCATGGCCTCATAGGCGTTGATTCTGGCCTTGCCCTTGGCATGACGCCCCCTGGGCGACATGCGGATCCACTCCAGCTCGCGGGCCAGCGTTTTCTGGCGCTCGGCCTCGCTTTTTTCTTCGCCGGCCAGCCGCTTCTGTTTCTGCTCCAGCCAGGATGAATAATTGCCCTTCCACGGGATGCCGCGGCCGCGATCCAGCTCCAGAATCCAGCCGGCCACATTATCCAGAAAATAGCGGTCGTGCGTCACGGCGATGACCGTGCCCGGAAAGGTGGAAAGATAGCGCTCCAGCCAGGCCACGGATTCCGCATCCAGATGGTTGGTGGGTTCGTCCAGAAGCAGGATGTCCGGATTTTGGAGCAGGAGGCGGCAAAGGGCCACGCGGCGGCGCTCGCCGCCGGACACCCGCGAAACCGGCATGTCGCCCGGCGGGCAGCGCAAGGCGTCCATAGCCATTTCCAGGCGGGAGTCCAGATCCCAGACATTTTTGGCGTCCATCTGCTCCTGCACCTCGGCCTGTCTGGCGATCAGCGCATCCATCTCCTCCGGCTCCAGAGGCTCGGCGAATCTGGCGTTGATTTCCTCAAATTCCTTGGCAATAGCCGTAAGATCGCTGACGCCTTCCTCGACCACCTCGCGCACGGTGCGCGTTTCATGGGCCAGGGGCTCCTGCTCCAGATAGCCGATGCTATAGCCGGGGGCCAGCACGGTTTTGCCCTCAAAGGATTGATCCACGCCGGCAAGTATTTTCAGAAGGCTGGATTTGCCCGCGCCGTTCAGGCCCAGCACGCCGATTTTGGCTCCATAAAAGTAGGAAAGCGAAATATCCTTCAGCACTTCCTTTTGCCCGTGGCGCTTGGAGACGCGGATCATGGAATAGATAATCTTGTCCGGTTCGTTACTCATAAGCTCCTCAAAAGCGGTTGACCTTCCCGACACAAAACAAGAGCCGAAATATTCGGCCACGCCGGGCAACGTGCACGCAATGTGGTATACTAGCCGGGACGGCCCCCTTTTTCAAGGCGCGCGCATTTCGCCTTTTCCCGCGCCAGGCCCTTGATTCCCGCAGCCCTCTCTGCCAGTATCCACAGCGACAGCGCAAGGGGCGGAGAGCTTGCCGCCTCTACGCTGCCCCCCACAGCCGCGCGCCAGGCGCGCATGCGCCCTCTGTGCCGCACTTCAGAGGAGGAGCAGGCATGAACAGCCGTTTTCCCGCCGTTCTGGGCGGCACCATGCTGGTGGCGGGCACTGCCATCGGCGCGGGAATGTTGGCCTTGCCCATGATTTCAGCGGGCATGTGGTTTTTCTGGTCCGTGGCGCTGCTGCTGGTTTCATGGTTTTGCATGCTGCGTTCCAGCCAGGCTCTTTTGGAAATCAATCTGCACTTTGAACCCGGAAACAGCTTTCATACCCTGGTGCGTGAACTTCTGGGCCCTTTTTGGAGCGCGTTGAACGGCCTGGCTGTGGCTTTTGTGCTCTATACGCTTGTCTATGCCTATGTGAGCGGCGGCGGTTCAGTGCTGCGCCAGGGTCTCGCGCCTGTTTTGGGCAGCGCGCCGCCCCGCCTGCTGGCCAGCCTGATCTTCGCCCTGCTGCTCGCGGCCTGCGTCTGGTGGAGTTCCAGGGTGGTGGATCGCCTCTCCGTGCTGCTCATGGGCGGCATGGCCCTTTCCTTTTTGCTCTCCGTCAGTGAGATGATCACCCGGATTCGCCCGGCAACGCTTCTGGATCTCCACGGCAGCGGCGGCCAAATGATCTTTGTCTGGGGAGCCGTTTCCACCTATTTGACCTCATTCTGCTTTCACTCCTCGGTACCGAGCCTGGTCAAATACCTGGGCAAGGAGCCGCGCACCATCAACGCCTGCCTGCGTTACGGCACGCTGATCGCCCTGAGCTGCTATCTTTTATGGATTCTGGCCGCTGACGGCACTATTCCCCGGGAGCAGTTCAAAGCCGTCATCGCCGCGGGAGGCAATGTGGGCGATCTGGTTGCCGCCGCGGGAAACAATCTGGGCAGCGGGCTCACCCTGCGGCTGCTGGAGGCCTTTTCGCTGCTGGCCGTCGCCACGTCGTTTCTGGGCGCCGGGCTGGGTCTTTTTGACTACATGGCCGATCTGTGCAATTTTGACGACAGCCGCCTGGGCCGCACCAAAACCCTGCTGATCACTTTCGCTCCTCCCATGTTCTGCGGTCTGATCTGGCCCGACGGTTTTTTGCCCGCCATCGGCTGGGCCGGTCTTGCGGCTTCCGTCTGGTCGGTGCTTGTGCCTGCTCTTCTGCTCCGCGCAGGTCGCCGCCGCTTCGGCAGACGGGGGTACAGCGCGCCCGGCGGGCGGACGCTCACGCCCATGCTGCTGCTCTACGGCGTTCTGGTTGCCTTGTGCCATACGCTTTTTGTGTTGCATCTCTTACCTATGTATCGTTAAAAAAGGAGTCAGCAATGAAAAAGGAAGTCATCAGCACCAAAAACGCTCCTGCTGCCGTGGGCCCGTACAGCCAGGCCGTGCGCGCGGGCAATCTGCTTTTTCTTTCAGGCCAGGTGCCCTTGGAGCCGGCCACGGGCAAGCTGGTGGAGGGCGACATAGCCGCCCAGGCCGCGCAAGCCTGCAAAAATCTTCTGGCTGTCCTGGAATCCCAGGGGCTTACCGCGGACAATGTGCTCAAAACCACGGTATTCATTACCGACATGAGCAAATTCCCGCTGGTGAACGAGGTGTACAAACAATATTTCACGGCCCCCTGCCCGGCTCGATCCTGCGTGGAAGTCAGCGCCCTGCCTCTGGGCGCGCAGGTGGAAATTGAAGCCATTGCCGCCAACTGACGTTTTTGCGGGGCGGAGCGCCCACGGCTTCTCCGCCCGCTTTTTGTCCCTCTGCCCCGCTTTCCTCACACTATACTCTCCCCCCTCGCCGAATATGCTTCACTTGCTCGCAACAATCCTTTCCCTCTACGTCATTGCGCGTCTGATTCTGCCGTTGCGCCTGCCGCTGTGGCTCAAGTTGCTGCTCAGCCTGCTCGTGCTGTTGAGCGCGCTCAAACTCTCTCTGTTCCGCCTTGCTTTCGGCACCATGATGCCGGATATCCCCCGATGGGCGTTGCTCGGCGCAGGCGTGCTGCACAGCCTTGTGATTCTGCTGATCATATTGTGCGCTTTGCGCGACGCGCTTTTTCTGGCGCTTTGGCTGGCCCGCAAGCTCTTTCCTTCCCTGCCGGCGCTTTGCTTTTCCCCCGGGCAGTGGGCCTCGGGTCTGCTCTCGCTCTCGCTGCTCCTGAGCGCTTTTGGAGTCTGGCAGGCTCTGCGCGTGCCGGACGTGCATCATGTGACCATTTCCCTGCCACGCCTGCCCGCGGCACTGAACGGCCTGCGCATCGTGCAGCTTTCGGATCTGCACGTCAGCCCCGCCTTTCCCGCCGCATGGGTGCGGGCCGTGGTGCAAAAGGTCAATGCCCTCAAGCCGGAGCTTATTGTTATTACGGGCGATCTGGGGGACGGCCCGCCGGATCGGCGCATGGCGGATCTGGCTCCTCTTACCGGCTTGCGCGCGCCCCTGGGCGTATTTTCCTGCACCGGCAATCATGAGTATTACTGGGGCTTCAACGGCTGGATGGATGCCTCCCGCCGCGTGGGCATTACTCCCCTGAACAATGCGCATGTCATCGTGCACACCCGCGGGCAAGAACTGGTTCTGGCCGGCGTCACGGATCAGACCGCTCCGTCCCTGGGCTTTCCCGGCCCGGACCCCGGCCTGGCATTGCACGGCGCACCCGCCGACGCCGTGCGGATCATGCTGGCCCACCGGCCGCGCCTGGTCGGCAAAAGCGCCGAAGAAAACGTGGATCTGCAGCTTTCCGGCCATACTCACGGCGGGCAATTGATCGGCGCAAACCGGCTCGTGGCCCGTTTTAACGACGGTTTTTCGTCCGGCCTGTATCATGTGGGCCGCACTGCGCTCTATGTGAGTCCGGGCACCGGCCTTTGGGAAGGCTTTCCACTGCGGCTTTTCGTACCGGCTGAAATAACCGAAATCACGCTGCGCCAGGGCTGATCCAAAATTGAGACCGCCTTGGGATCTTTTTGGGCGCGGCTCTGCCGATACCGCGCCGCAACAGGCGTTACACTGCATTGCAGCAAGGCAGGCTTGAAACGTGACGTGAGCCGAAAGCAAAAGACGCTGAACCGCCGGGGATGTCTTTTTCCACTTGCCATTTTCTCCACTTTGCAAAATAATAGTAGAGTATCGTTGCCGGCGGCAAAAAATACAAAGAAAGGCACGGCACATGGAAAAAACATGGTACGCGAGCCCCCCCGGCCGTTTTGCCCTCGGTCTGCAGACAAATCTTTTGCAGACCAGCCTTGCGGCCTGGCCGCGCCGAGGCAAAAGCCTTTTGGAAATCAATTGCGGCAACGGCCTGTTTTTGCCCTTGCTCTGGGAATGCGGTTTTGATGTGACCGGCACCGAGCTTGTGCCCGGCCTGCGCGCGCAGGCTTTGGAAAATGCCGGGCCACGAGCCCACGTTGAGGCCGCGGCGGACGATCACCTGCCCTTTGACGACAATGCTTTTGACTGGGTCGTTTTGCACGTCCAGGCCGCCACTCCCGAAGGTCTGGCTGCCAGCGCGCGCGAGGCGCTGCGCGTGGCGGCCGGAGGCCTGGCGGTCACGTTCTGGAATTCCGCATCCCTGCCGCATATCCTGCACCGCATGGGGCGCGGCAAAATGCCGTGGCCGGGGCCGGCGCACAACTGGTGGCGCGTCTGGCGCATGCTCAAAAGACTCAGGGTCGGCCGTCTGACAAGTCAAAGCACCCTGGCCGGTCCGCTTTGCACCTGGCGCAGGCAATGCGCGGCCGCTGCGTGCAATGCGTATCTGCAAACTCTCCCCCTGGGAGCCTGGAGTGTCATCCGCCTGGATCTTGCGCCGCGCAAGCCGGTGACGCCTCTGCCTCTGCGGCTGGGCCGCCGGCGCCTCCGCCAACCCGAGCCGGCCCTGGAATTCGGGCATAAAAACGCGCTCGGCCATTCCAGCCATACCAACCGGAAAACAGCATGAAGCTGCCTCTGATCCCTTTTTTACGCGCTCTTGTCCGTAAGCGCGTCCGTGCGCTGGCCGTGGCTCTGCTGGCGGCAGCCCTTGCCGTGGGCGGCTGGTACGGCTGGCGATACTACCAATATCGCCAGAGCCCCGACTTTGCCTACGCGCGTTTTCAAGAGGCCCTGCGTCCGCCCAGTCCCGAAAAGCTGGCTCTGCTGGTGGATTTCAACACGCTTTCCGGGGAGCTGGCGCAAGCTTTGGCCAGGACCTTCCCCTTTTTTAAAAAGGGCCCGGATCAGATCCACGATCTCAAAATCACGATTCAAACGGGCTTGCTCAAAAAACTGTTGAGCAAGGAAGAGCCCAAAGCGAGCGGCGAGGTTGAAACTGACCCCCAAAAACTTTTACAGCAGCCGTTCAGCCTGTTTCCGGCTGATTTTTTACACCAGTTCCTGAGCGGGCTTGGCATGCAGCGCACCCAGGGCGACACGGCGCTGATTTCAACCAGCATCCGTCACCCTTTGCTGAACCGGACGTTTCCTGTAATCCTGCGCATGGAGAACGGTTCGGAAGGCTGGGTGATTCGGAATCTGCTCAATGCCGATGATCTGGTCAGGCAATTTCGCGAGGCGCTCCTGGCGCGCATTGCCGCGCGCCGGGATTTATTCAAGAGCAAAAATGACAACACCCGGCGGCGCATGGATGCAACCCTGCCCCTGCAATCCTGCAGCGCAAGCGCGGGCCTGCTTTCCGACGGCAAAACCCTCCTGCTTGTGGCGCATGTGCTGGCCCGCAATACCAGTGCCGTTACAATCAAGAATATCAACCTGGACGCGTTGTTTACCGGGCCGGACGGCAAAATGCTGCTGCAACGCTTTCTTAATGCAGCCGTGCCCGTGGCCCCGGGCGAGGATCTTGACTGGCGCTGGACCATTGAGCTGGACGGCCAAAGCCCGCTGGGCCAAAGCGTGCTGGCTGCCAAAGAAATATCCTGCGCGGCGAAGTGGAAGACCATGACCCTGAACAGCGGAGAAGTCCTGCATATTGCCGACATCCCGACCGCCATGAAAGAATGTGACAAATCCGGCCATAAACATCCCGCGGCTCTGTGCCTTATGCCCATCTTCCGACGCTGAGGCCAGGGCAGACTTTGCCCGCGCGTCGGCTGCAAAAATTTGGCTTTTCTCCACAGAGCAAGTGTGCCATACTTACGCTGTTTGCAAGGCAACGCATTGTGCCGCCTGGGCAAGTGATGGGAACCGCTTGCGCCAGGAGCGCGACTCGGGCCGATGCAGAGGCGCCGCGGGTATGCCCCTTGACTGCCGCGACAGCCCTTCTGCCGCCGCCCGCAGCGTGGTCGCGCTGTGAAGGCCGCGATGCTATGGCTTGCAGGAGCAGGCATGCGCCTGCCGCAAACCCGCAAAAACAAAGGCAGCTTTCGTTTCCGTCCGCCAGTGCAGCAAGACAGCACCCGCCGGCACGACCTGTCGGCGTCAACTTCGCAAGGAGCCTTTTATGTTTGGGCGCAGCCGTTCCATTCACCTTTCCGTGCATATCCATAAAGACCCCGCGGCCATGGCCGAGCGCGCCGCGCATATTCTGGCCGGGGCCTGCGAAGAAGCCGTGGCCGAGCGCGGCGTATTCAAAATCGCCTTGTCCGGCGGCCAGACGCCGATCCCGCTCTTTCGTCTGCTGGCCGCCGATGACTGGGCTGAGCGCCTGCCCTGGGACAAAATGACCTTTTTTTGGGTGGACGAGCGCTGCGTGGGGCCCGAACACCCGGAGAGCAACTATGGCCTGGCCCGGCGGGAACTGTTGAGCCGCGTTCCGGCCATGCACTTTTTCCGCATGCGCGGAGAAGAGGACCCGGTAGAGGCTGCCGTCAAGTATGAGCAGCAGCTTCGCAGCGACTTCGGCCTGGGGCCGCAGGAGCTGCCGCGTTTCGACTTCATGCTTTTGGGCATGGGCGAAGATGGGCATACGGGTTCCATTTTTCCCAATTCTCCGGCCCTGGCCGAAAAAAAACGTCTGGTCATTGATCAGTATGTGCCCGAACGCAAAGCCGACCGGCTGACGCTCACCCTGCCTGTGATCAATAACGCCCGCTGCTGCATGTTTCTGGTGACCGGCGCGGAAAAGCACAATGTGCTTTCGCGCGCCCTCAATCTGTTGACCGAACCCACTCTGCCCGCGCAGATGGTGCGACCCGGCATCGGCGATTTGATCTGGGTGGTGGATGAAGCCGCCGCCAACGGCGAGTAAGGCTTCACTGCCGCGTAGCGCGCTCTTTCCCGGGGCAGGAATCCTGAATGAGATTCCTGCCCCTCGTGAGCCTTCCGCATCCGCGCCACGAAGCCGGGCGGCAAGCCGCCAGATGCGTCATGAAAACTTCATTGCGCATCCGCGTCCATTTCTTCAGGGCCTGTTTTGCGTTCCGGCACCGCTCCGCCCGGCTCAAGCCGCTCCCCCGCTCTCTCAATGGCTCGCAGTAAACGCGCCTTGCAAATAATTTCCGGTCGGTATTCAAAGTGCATGAGATCATACTCATGCCATTTGCCGCCCCAGATGAAGCCCTGATCCTCAAAAGCAGCCACAATGGCCGTGGGGTAGCTTTGCTGCATGGGATGCGGCCATTGCCTGGTCCAGCGCCAATAGGGCGCGCGCTCCGGGCTTACATCCAGCGCAATGCCGAAAGCATGCGGGCTCAAACGCTGTTCCCCGGCAATACGCCGCCACAAAAAGCCCCCGGCAGGCGTGAGCAGGGCCGCCAGGGCAGATTGCCCGCGCACGGCCGCGGCCAGGGTGTTCCCCGCCCTTTGCAGGCCCAGGGCCGCCGGGCAAACAAGGCGCAAGGGCCGGCCCAGCAGCGTTGCAACGCGCAGGTTCTTGCGCACCTCAGCCTCGCTTGCGCCGTAAAGCGCTTTCAACAGCGCAGAGGAACGCCTGCGGCCCGGCGCAACGCCAGGGGGCGTGGCAGGCCGCTGCGGTTCCAGCGGGTAGGGTTGCTCCATGCTCTCGCGCACGTTCGCCTCCCCTTGCTCCCCGGAAAAACGCGGCAATCCGGGGAAGGCTTCGGAATGCGCCCGCGGCGTGCCTGCGCTCTTGCCGTCCCCGGCAGATTGTGGCGCGGCGCTGTAGAGTACGCGGCTCCCGTTGGCGAGAAGCAGCCATTGCCGCCCCTGCTCGTCCGCGACAAGCGCGCGAATTTGCGGGTAGGACGAGCGCAGGCAGTACATATTGACCGCATCAACCCCAGCCGGTTCCAGCGGCCGGGATTGCGCTGACGTTGCGCGCGGCGCGCAGAACATCCAGAACAGGCAGAAAATCAAAAACAGACGCATGTCCAAAACCTACGCGGCCCCGGCTTGTCAAGGCAAGCGCTTTTGCGTAGATCAGCGCCATGCCTGCCTGGAAATTCTTCATTCTGACCTTTGGCTGCAAGGTCAATCAGTACGAAAGCCAATCCCTGCGTGAAGCCTGGCAGCGGCTCGGCGGCTCGGAATGTGCGATCCCGGCTGAAGCTGACGTGCTCTGCGTCAACAGTTGCGCGGTCACTGCCAAAGGGGAGCGCGACGCGCGAAACGCGGTTTTTCGCCTGCGACGCCAGGCGCCCGACGCAACATTGATTTTGACCGGCTGCGCCGCCAGACTTTTTGCCGACTACCGGCCAAGACCCGGCGCAAAATGGGCCGCTCCCGATCTGCTGATCCCGCAGGAAGAAAAAAGCCGCCTGCTGGCCGGGCCCTGGGCCATGGCAGAACCCGATTGCGCCCAAGCGGACGCCCCGCATACGCCGCTGCCTGCGGCCCAAACCGCCGGCGCAACAAATACGGCCTTTCCGCCCTTCCGCATTGCCTCTTTCAAACGGGCCCGGCCTGTGCTTAAGATTCAGGATGGCTGCGGCCACCGCTGCACTTACTGCATCGTGCCGCTGACCCGCGGCAAGCCCCGCAGCCGCCCGGCAGGAGAAATCCTGGCCGAGGCGCGGCGTCTTCTGGAAGCCGGGCACGCTGAAATTATGCTCTCCGGCATAAATCTGCGGCAATACGGGCGGGATGATCCTGCCTGCGGCGATTTCTGGGATCTGCTGCGCAGCCTGGACAAGGCCCTGGCTCCGGAGTTTGCCGGACGGGCGCGTTTCAGGATCAGCTCTCTTGAGCCCTCGCAACTGGATGCCCGCGGCATTGAAACGCTGACAGCCTGCCGCATGCTCTGCCCGCATCTGCATATTTCCTTGCAGCATGCCAGCCCGGCTGTGCTGCGGCGCATGGGACGGGGGCACTACTCTATCCTGATGCTTGAAAAAGCCGTGGCAAGTCTGGCGGCTCACTGGCCGGTTATGGGTCTGGGCGCGGATATTCTCACGGGTTTTCCCGGCGAGAGCGACGCCGATCTGCGCCTGTTGCTGGAGCTCATTGAGCGCCTGCCTCTGAGCTACGCCCATGTCTTTCCCTATTCACGCAGACCGGGCACCGCGGCCTGCAACTTTGCCGGGCAGGTGCCACACCCCCTGAAGCTGGAACGCGCCGCGCGCGTGCGTGAAGCGATAGAGCGACGGCGACGCGCCTTTTGGGCGGCGCAATTGACGCTGCCGCGCATGCTTGTGGTCCCCGACAGCATCAGGCGAGCCGCAGTGGAGGCCGGCAGCGGGCAAACGCATGCGCTGTGCAAGGGAATCAATGAGTATTATGTTCCCTGTTTTTTCCGGCCCCCGAACGGGAGTGCATCCGCCCTGCTGCCTGTGCGGCCCACGGCCCTGACCGGCAAGGGCCTTCTGACCGAGCCGCTGCCGTAAAACCCGGCAAAAGCTCTTGCGCCTGCGGCGCAGAGGCTACTGCTCCATTTCCCGGCCGCGCGCGTCCGCAGCCATGACCGCGTCCACCAAAGCCGCCGTGAGGCCCGCGCGATCCAACTGGTTGACGCCGGCAATGGTCAGGCCGCCGGGGGAGCAGACATCATCCCGCAACTGCATGAGCGGCGCGGCGCTCTCTGCCGCCATGCGCGCCGAACCGGCGAAAAGCGCCGTCACCATGCGCCGGGCCTCCGCATGCTGAAAGCCAAGGGTTACCCCGGCCTGGACCAAAGCCTGCATGATCTGAAAAACATAGGCCGGGCCCGCGCCGATCAAGGCTGAAAAAGCGGTAAAGCGGGCTTCGGGCAGGACAAGGCAAAGCCCGAGAACGCCGAAAATTTCCAGCAGTTCGGCCTTGCTTTCCGGGCGCAGGCTTTGATCCTCGAAGCACAGCGCAAACACGCCCTCGCCCACCAGGGCGGGCGTATTGGGCATGCAACGCGCCACAGGGCATTCCCGGCCGGCGTACTCGCGCAGGCGTTGCAGGCTCACGCCCGCAGCCACGGACACCAGGATTTTGTCGGACGAGAGCGCCGGGCGTATTTCTTCCAGAACAGCGGCCACCTGATAGGGTTTGACCGCCAGGATCAGCACATCGGCGTTGTGAGCCGCATCCAGGGCGCTGGCTTCGGGCTGCACGCCTTTTTCCGCCAGGGGGCGCATGCGCGCGGGCGTGCGGTTATAGCCGCAGAAACCGTAGCCCCTGCCCGCCAATTTGTCCGCCAAACCGGCCATGATCGCCCCGCCCATGTTGCCGCAGCCTATGCAGCCGATGGTTTTGCTCATATCGACTCCATTATTTCAAGCGCATTAAAGAAAAAAGCTATTTCAACAGCCGCGGTTTCCGGCGCGTCGGAGCCGTGCACGGCATTGGCCTGCAGGCTTTGGCCGTAGGCATGGCGCAATGTGCCGGGTTCGGCCCTGGCCGGGTCTGTGGCGCCCATCAACGCGCGATAGCGGGCCACGGCGTTCTCGCCCCGCAGCACGGCGCAGACCACCGGCCCTGAGGCCATGTATTCCGTAAGGCTTGCAAAAAACGGGCGCTCCTTGTGCACGGCATAAAAGGCAGAGGCCTGCCCTTTGCAAAGGCGCACCATTTTCAGGCCCGCCACAGCCAGCCCGGCGGCCTGGCAAGTGGCCAGAATTTCGCCGGTCAGGCCACGAGCCACGGCATCAGGCTTGATGATTGCAAGTGTGGATTGCAGCATTATTTCTCCCTTTAGAGTATTTTCAAGTGAAATGCTTTCCTTTTCAGATCCGTCGCCATTGATCGCGCTGCAAGCTCACGCTGGCACACTGAGCGGGAAGCCCGCATGACCCTGGGCGATCATGGGCCGCTGCCCGCTCCGGCCGGGCTCAGGCAGGCTTGTTGCGCCAGATGCCAGATCAGGCGACGCAGGGGCACGACAGCCACGCCCGCCGTATTCTGCCAGCAACGCAAGGCACGCAGCGTCTCCGGGTACGGATGCCCGACAGCCACCGCAAAGCCCTTTTCCCGCGCCGTGCGCGCCGCTGCGTCCAGCGCGGCTGAAATGGCCGCGACATCCCGGCGGCTATCCAGAAAAAGGGCTCGGGAAGCGCTGATCAAACCCGCGGCGCGGGCTTCCCGCTCCAGAGCGGAATCGGCCCGGGTCACACTGTCCAGAACAAACAGGCCCCGATCGGCCAGCAGGGAGCAGAGCCGGCTGCAGGCCGCGGCATTGCCCGTAAAGCGGGAGCCCATGTGATTATTCAGGCCCACCGCCGTGGGCAGCGCCTTCAGATCCTCATCCAGCACCGCTCGCAGTGCCGGCAGGCGCATATCCACCCGAAGCGCGCCCGGGCCGGGCCGGGGACGGAAGCCGTCGGCGCGGGGCAAAGCTTCCATGGGGAGATGAAGCAGGCTGTCCAGCCTCCATTGCGCGGCCAGGGCAGCGGTTTGAGCTGCCGCGGGCGAACGCGGCCAAATGGCGAACGTCACGGGAAAAGGCAGAGCCGCCAGGGCTTCGGCAGCTTCCAGGCTTTGCCCCAAATCATCAATGACCAGAACCAGGGCAGGCCTGGGCAGAGGCCGGGCCAGATCGGCCAATGCCGCTTCCCGGCCGGGAAAACGGAAGACATGGCTCAGGCGGCCACCCAGGCGGATTTCCAATGCGCCCTGCTCTGTCCAAAGCACTTGCGGCCGCGGATTGCGGGCTGCCTTGTCAGCCCATGAAGCGGCTTGCCCGGCAGAGAAGCGTTGCAGCAGAGCCACGCCCAGGCGCAGCGGCGCGCAAGGGCCGGTAATCAGATAGCGACGCGGCAAAGGGTCTTGGGGCAGTGCGTTGCCCGCAGGCTTTTGAGCAGCCGGGCCGGCCTGCGCGTCCGTAAGCTCAAGACGCCACTGCGCCGCGGGCAGGGCCAGAGGCAAGGCCTGCGCCACCGCGGCGTCCAGCCGGCTCCGCGCCTGCGCGGCCGCCGCGTCCCCTTGATCGTGCACAACCTGACCGGCTCTTGAGGGGTCAGGCGCGGCAGTTCGCGGCTCAAGCGGCGCACCGGCCTGCGGGGCCAGCCAAAGGGAAAAAGCAAAACACGCCAAAAGCCACAGCAGCCCGCCCAGGCCAAGACGCGTGGACGCACGCGGCCCCCCGCCGCTCCCAAGGGGATCAGTCAGGGGGCCGGCATCTGTTTTCTTTGTGCGCACGCCGAAATGCTTCCCGCCCCGACGCGCGCAACAGGCGCGCCGGGAAAGGGTCTAGTTTTTAATCTCCTGCATCTTGGGCAATGTCTTCACTATCTGGAGAGCCATGCGCAGCTGGTTGTCGCGGGCCAGTTGTTCCTTGCCCTCATCTTTCTTGCTTTTGGCGGCATTGCCGCCCTTCTTGTCCTTGCTGTTTTCCAGATGCCGGTTCAAATCCTGCTCCCGCAGCAGAAAACGCGGATTGTCCTTATCTTCGGCGCGAGGCGGCTCAAAGGGGATTTCCAAATCAGGCACAATGCCCTCGGCCTGAATGGAGCTGCCGTTGGGCGTATAGTACAGCGCCACGGTAAGCTTGAGGCCCGATCCGTCGGAAAGCGGGATGATATTCTGCACGGAGCCCTTGCCGAAGGAACGCTCGCCAATGATCAGGGCGCGTTTTTGATCGCGCAGCGCGCCCGCCACGATTTCAGAGGCCGAGGCCGAACCCGCGTTGATCAGCGCCACCACGGGCACGCGCACGTCGTCACGCTGTTTTCTGGCCTCATAGACGCGATCCGTGGTTTCGCCGCGGCCTTTAATGGAAACAATCACGCCCTTCTGCAGAAAAACATCCGAGACGCTGACGGCCTGATCCAGCAGCCCCCCGGGGTTGTTGCGCAAATCAAGCACAATGCCCTTGAGGCCGCCGCTCGCCTTGCTTTCCTTTTCCGCTTCCTTGAGAGCGTCTTTGAGTTCCTCGGTGGTGCGTTCGGAAAAACGGGTCAGCCTCACCCAGTAATACCCATCCTCAAGCTTTTTGGACTTGATGCTGATCAAAGGGATAGCGTCGCGCACAATGCGGACGGTCTGCGGCGTTTTGGCATCGGTGCGCAAAATGGCCAGCTCCACCTCGCTGCCCTTGGCGCCCCGGATGCGCGAAACAACTTCCTGCAGCGAGAGTTCCTGGGTGGCCTGGCCGTTGATGGAAAGGATCACGTCGCCGGATTGCAGGCCCGCGCGGTATGCCGGGGTGTCCTCAATGGGCGTCACCACGGTGACCTGGCCGTTTTCCATGGAAATTTCAATGCCCACCCCGTAAAACTCTCCGGAAGTGGTTTCCTGCATTTCCTTGTATTCTTCGGCGTTCATGAAGGTGGAATGCGGATCAAGGCCCTGCAAAAGCCCCTTGACCGCCCCGTTGATCAGGTCATTCTGCGTTACTTCGCGCACATAATACCGTTCAACCAGATTAAGCACCTGACTGAAACGCTTCAGGGCTTCAAATTTGCTGGGGGCTTCCTTGGCCGGCTCTTTTTTTTCGGCAGGCGCAGAGGCTGCCCGGGCCGCGGGCAGCCCGCTGAAAACCAGGAGAAAGCCAAGAAGACATGAACCGACAAAGACGCGCATACGAAAGCCTCCACGGCGATCTGAACAGAAAAGGCCTGCCGGAAGACACCGCGGAACGCGTTGCAGCCGTCACAAACGGGCGCTGCCGGTCAGGTCTGCATACCATTGCAAAAAGGCGACAGCATAACGCCGCCAAGGCGGATATTTACTCTTTTCACCCCAAAAAGCAAAGCAAAAAGCGAACGCATGCCGCAAGGGCGCTTCCCCTTGCCCGGCTTCTATCGACTTTTTTTGCTAATCCCCCTATGCTGCCGCAGTCTCATTCATGTTAAGCCTGCCGGGTTCTTGTCATGGCCGTCAAAAAATCTGAAATATATTCGGCAATCTGGGAAAGCTGCAACAACCTGCGCGGCGGCATGGATGCCAGCCTGTACAAGGATTATGTCCTGTTCATGCTGTTCATCAGGTACGTTTCCGACAAGTTCGCCAATGCCGGGCCGTTCTCGGTCTTCAAGGTGCCGGCGGGTTCCGGCTTCGACGACATGCGCCGGCTCAAGGGCAAATCTGACATTGGCGACCGGATCAACAAGACGATCATCCAGCCCCTGGTGGACGCCAACAGCGGCACGCTGGCGCGAACCGACTTTCCGGATTTCAACGACGCCACCAGGCTTGGCGCCGGCAAGGAAATGGTGGACAGGATCACCGACCTCATCACGATTTTTGAAAACAAGGACCTCGATTTTTCCCGCAACCGGGCCGACAATGATGACCTTCTCGGCGATGCCTATGAATTTCTCATGCGGCACTTTGCCACGGAGAGCGGCAAGAGCAAGGGGCAGTTCTACACCCCCGCCGAGGTGAGCCGGGTCATTGCCAGGGTCATTGGCATTGACCCCGCCAAAGTGACCAAGTCGACCTCGGCCTATGACCCCACTTGCGGCTCAGGCTCCCTGCTGCTCAAGGTGGCCGCGGAAGCCGGGCAGGCCATCACGCTGGAAGGCCAGGAAAAGGACGTGATGACGGCGGGCCTTGCCCGCATGAACATGCTCCTGCATGGCGTTTCCGATGCTGTCATCGCAACGGGCAACACGCTCTCCCAACCCAAATTTATTGATAACGGGCGCCTCCGCACCTATGACTTCGTGGTGGCCAATCCGCCATTTTCCGATAAAAAATGGACTCTTGGCGTGAGCGTGCTGACAGACCCGTACCACCGTTTCACCTGGGGCGCGCCGCCCAACAAGCAGGGTGATTATGCCTACCTGCTTCACATCATCCGCTCGCTGAAGAGCACGGGCAAGGGCGCGTGCATCCTGCCGCACGGCGTTCTGTTCCGGGGCAATGCCGAAGCCGTCATACGCGAGCAGCTGGTGCGATCCGGCTATCTGAAAGGCATCATCGGGCTGCCGCCCAATCTGTTCTACGGCACGGGCATCCCGGCCTGCATCCTTGTGCTGGACAAGGAGAACGCCGCCGCGCGCAGGGGCGTCTTCATGCTGGACGCCTCCCGCGATTTTATGAAGGACGGCAACAAGAACCGCCTGCGCGAGCGTGACATCCACAGGATCGTCTCGGTCTTTTCCGCCATGCGGGACGTGCCGGGCTATGCCCGCATGGTTCCCCTGGAAGAGATCGCCTCCCCAAAGAACAGCTGCAACCTGAACCTGCCGCGCTATATCGCCAGCGCCGAATCCGAAGACATCCACAGCCTTGACGCGCACCTCAACGGCGGTATTCCCAACCGGGATCTTGATGCTCTGGGAGAAGTCTGGAACGCTCTGCCCAGTCTGCGCGCCAGGCTCTTTACGCCCCTCCCCCATACGGACAGGTCGCGCCTTGCCGTGGGCAGGGACGAGCTGAAAGACGCCATTCAGGAGGATGCGGAATACAAGCGCCTGGTCAGTGCGGCGGATGATGCAATGCGGGAGTGGCAGAAAACGAATGTCCCCCTGCTGCGCGGCTTCGCGCGGGAAGGCCGCCCCAGGGCGCTCATTGTTGCCCTCTCCGAATCCATGCTTGCGGCTTTTCAGAATGTCGCGCTGGTGGATGCCTATGCGGTCTATCAGAACCTGATGAACTTCTGGGCGGACACCATGCAGGATGATTTTTACCAGATCGCCGCCGACGGCTGGAAAGCTGAGCTTGTGTGGAAAGAGCGGGGAAAGAAAAATAAAAAGAAGGTCTGGGACTGCGACCTCCTGCCAAAACAGTTGATCATGGCGCGCTATTTTTCCCGGGAAGAGGCGGAAATACGCGCTCTGGATGAAAAGTGCACTGCCGCGCAACAGGAAATGGACAGCCTGCTTGAAGAAAACAGCGGGGAAGACGGTATTTTCAATGAACTGGAAGCCGTGAAAAAAGCTCCCGTGAAAGCACTGCTCAAGGAAATCAAGGGGGAGAAAGAACGGGCTGACGATGCCGCTGTTCTGAAGCAATGGCTCACGCTTGAGGATCGCGCCGGCAAGCTGAAGAAGCAGCTCAAGAACGCCGAGACCGGATTGGACGCCAGGGCCATAGCCCAATATGCCGCACTGTCCGAGGAGGAAGTGAAGGACATCCTCATCAATGACAAATGGCTTCCCGCGCTGCGGGCCGGGCTTGCCGGGGAGCTGAGCCGGGCCATCAACGGCATGGAAGATCGCCTGCTTGTGCTGGCTGACCGCTATGCCACGCCGCTGGCGGAATTATCGCATGAGGTGGAGGAGCTTTCCGCCAGGGTTGCCGGGCATCTCAAGAGGATGGGGCTGGCGTGGAACTGAAGGCGGGCTACAAGCTGACGGACGTGGGGGTGATTCCCGAGGATTGGGAAGTCAAACCATTGCGAGATGGCTTAAGTGAGGCCCCAGCATATGGCATCAATGCCCCTGCGTGTACTTATGCAAAGGGATTGCCTGCCTATATCCGTATTACTGATATTACAGATGAAGGAGTATACAATCCACCAAAACAAATGTATGTCGATGTTGCTGATAGTGAAAAATATTTTCTAAAACAAGGAGATATTGTTTTTGCCAGGACTGGGGCGAGTGTTGGGAAATCCTATTTATATTGCCAATGCGATGGTGAATTGGTATATGCAGGATTTCTTATTAAAGTACATCCTGATTCCATAACTTTTTATCCTCCATATGTTTTTTATTTTGTGCACACTGCACAATATTGGAATTGGGTAGCAAAAACGTCCATGCGTAGCGGTCAACCGGGTATTAACGGAGCGGAATATGGAGGGCTTCTCCTCCCTTGTCCGCATATAGCCGAACAAAAAGCCATTTCTTCCGCTCTCTCCGACGTTGACGCTCTGCTTTCCAGCCTTGATGCGCTCATTGCCAAGAAGCGCGATATAAAAACGGCCGCCATGCAGGAATTGTTGACAGGGCGGAGAAGGCTGCCGGGCTTCAGTGGGGAGTGGGTAGAGAAAACTCTTTCCACAGTCGCAATGATTGTAGGTGGAGGGACTCCATCAACGGCAGAATCTTCCTATTGGAATGGATCAATACCTTGGTTTACGCCTGCCGAAATCAGCACTGCCGGTAAATATATTTCCCATAGTGAAAGAAATATATCGGAAGAGGGCCTGAAAAAAAGTTCGGCCAAGCTCCTGCCTGTTGGGACGATTTTGCTGACAACAAGGGCATCAATAGGGCTTCGGGCAATTTTGACGGTTCCTGCCACAACCAATCAGGGTTTTCAATCCCTGATTGTCAATAGTGATACTGATAGCGAGTTTATCTACTATCTATTGGAAAATATTCAACAAGAGCTTGTAAAACAGGCCTCTGGTTCGACATTTTTGGAAATTAGCCCCCGAAAACTGGGAGAAATTCCTCTGCGCCTTCCCAGCTCATCCACCGAACAAGCCGCCATCGCCGCCGTCCTCTCCGACATGGACGCGGAAATCACGGCCCTGGAGGCGCGCCGCGCCAAGGTGCAGGCCCTCAAGCAGGGCATGATGCAGGAACTCCTTACCGGCAAGACCAGACTCGCACCCACAGGAGACCAGCATGGCTGAAAAACTCCGCCCCGAGCGTGTGACCCAGAACCGCGTCATTGATCTGTTCCAAAGGCTCGGCTACGCCTGCCTCGGCAACTGGAAAACGCGGGAGAAAAACCGGGCCGTTGAGTACGATCTGTTGCAGGCCTTCCTCCTGCGTCAGGGCGTTTCCCCGCAGCAGATCGATGCCGCGTGGCTGAAAATTTCGCAGGCCGTGGCCGTTGTGGGGCATACGCTCTACGAGGCCAACCGCAATGTCTATGGCCTGCTCCGCTACGGTGTGCAGGTGCTGACCGGGCCCGGCCAGCCGCACGAAACAGTGCATCTGATCGATTGGGATCATCCGGAAAACAACGATTTCGCCCTTGCCGAAGAAGTGACCCTCACGGGCGGCGCCGATGTGCGCCGCCCCGATCTGGTGCTGTACCTCAACGGCTTCGCCGTGGGCATCATTGAGCTGAAGCGCGCCTCGGTCACGGTGGGCGACGGCATCCGGCAGCTCATCAGCAACCAGCGGAGCAATCCCGACTTTTTCGTGGCCTCGCAACTCCTCTTTGCGGGGAGCGACACCGAGGGCCTCCACTACGGCACAACGGGCGCCGAAGAACAGTTTTATCTGAAGTGGAAGGAAAAAACGGAGCGGACGGCCATTGAGCCGGGCTGTCATCTGGATGGGCCGCTGGCCCGGATGTGCGGAAAAGAGCGCCTGCTCGACTGGATTCATGATTGCGTCATCTTCGACAACGGCATCAAGAAGGTGCCCCGCCCGCATCAGTATTTTGGCCTGAAAGCCGCGCAGGAACGCATCGCCAGACGCGAGGGCGGCGTCATCTGGCACACCCAGGGCTCGGGCAAGAGCATCCTCATGGTCATGCTGGCCCGGTGGCTGCTTGAGCACAAGCCCGACGCCCGTGTTCTTATCGTGACGGACCGCACCGAGCTGGATGCGCAGATCGCGGGCGTCATGCAGAGCGCCCGCGTCTCAGGCTATGTGAAAAATCAGTCCACCGTGATCTCGCGGCAGGATTTCAGGGCCAAACTTGAGGCGCCGGGCCCGCGCCTGCTCTGCGCGCTTATCCACAAGTTCGACCTGGGGCGCGAAGCCCCGCCGGACGCGCATGGCGATTTTTACGTTCTGGTGGACGAATGTCACCGCACGCAGAGCGGCGACCTGCACAAGCAAATGAAGGAGTGGCTGCCCAACGCCATCTTCATCGGCTTTACGGGCACGCCCCTGCTGCGGGCCGATGCCAGGTCCACCCGTGCGGTGTTCGGTACAAATATCCACACCTACAAATTTCCCGAAGCCGTTGCCGACCGCGTGGTGCTGGACCTGAAATACGAGGCCCGCACCGTGCCGCAGGAGCTGGCCTCGCCGGAAAAGGTGGATGCATGGTTCACCCGCAAGACCACGGGCCTGTCGGACTACCAGAAGGCGCTCCTGCGCCGGCGCTGGGGCACGATGGAGCGCATATTGAGCTCCCGCGAGCGCAAGGGCCGGATCGTCAGGGACATCTGCATGGATTTTGACCTCAAGCCGCGCCTCGCCAGCGAGCGGGGCACGGCCATGCTGGTGGCCGACAGCATCTATGACGCCTGCCAGTATTTCCGCGAGTTCCAGAACGGGACGCCCCTCAGCGGCAAATGCGGCATCATCACCTCCTACGAGCCTGCTGCGGCGGACATCTCCCGCGAGCCGGAACACGGCGAGGAGCATTACAAATTCACAACCTACAGGCAGCATGTGCTGAGCCCGGCCCTGCCCACCACCGCGAGATATGAAGAAGAGATGAAGCGGCGCTTCAGGGAGGAGCCCGCCAATTGCAGGCTGCTCATCGTGGTGGGCAAGCTGCTGGTGGGTTTTGATGCGCCGACATGCAGCTATATCTATCTGGACAAAAAATTGCGGGATCACAGCCTGTTTCAGGCCATTTGCCGCACCAACCGCCTGAACGGAGAAGACAAGGATTACGGGCATGTGGTGGATTACAAGGAGCAATTCAAATCAGTGCAGGATTCCATCGCCGTGTACAGCTCGGACGAACTGGAGCCGTCCGGCGGGGACGCCGCGGAGGATAATGTCTTTCTGCAGGATCTTCTGAAGGCCGGCCGCGAAAAGCTGGATGAGGCCCGCGAGGCCTTGAAGCAGCTTTGCGATCCTGTGCCCCCGCCGCGCGAGATGGAAAATTTCTATGCCTTCTTCTGCGGCGATGCTTCGCAGCCGGAAGACCTGGAAGCAAAGGCCTCCTCGCGCGATGCGCTCTACAAGCTCACGGCCCGGCTCTTGCGGGCGTATTCGGATATAGCGCAGCAACTGCTTCCCGCCGGCTATTCGCCGGAGGACGTGCGGGCCATCGAGGGCGAGCTCCGCTATTTCACTGAGCTGCGGGATGCCGTCAAAAAATATGCGGGCGAGGAGCTTGACCTCAAGCCCTATGAGCGGGACATGCGGCACCTCATCGACATGTATATCCGCGCCGATGAGCCACGGCCCCAGGGTTCGCTGGAGGAGTATTCGCTCCTTGAGCTTATCGTCAAGACGGGCATCCACGACGCCATCGCCCGCAAGTGGAACGAAAAGACCTCGCGCGCGTCCGTGGCCGAGGGCATTGTCAACAATATCCGCAAGGCCGTGAACGACAAAAAGGAGACGGACCCCAAATTTTACGAGAAGATCTCAAAACTGCTGACCGACCTTCTGGCGGCGCGGAAGCGCGGGGCGCTGGCCTATGAGGCGTTCCTGAAAAAGATGGAGGAACTGGCCGCCAGGGTGGCAAGCGGGGATACCAGCGAGGGGGATACGCCCGAAGCGGTGAAAAAATCGCCCTTTACCGTTACCGTGTTCAACAATCTGGCTTCCTTGCCGGCTGAGAGCTTCATCTGCCCTGTTGACCCGGAAGAAAAGGCGGCACTGGCGTTGCAAATCACGGAAGTCATGGACAAAAAGGCCCCGGACAAATGGCGCGGCGTGGCCAGCCGGGAAAATATTATCCTCGGCGAGCTTTACCCGCTCCTGCATAAGGATGAAAAGGCCACGCGGGCGCTTTTTGAAATCATCAAGGCCGGGCCCTTCTATGTGTGAGCCGCAGGAGATCCTTGAGGTCGGCGGTTTGCGCATTCCCGTGAGCCGCAAGAACATCAAGCACGTCCACATCGCCGTCTATCCCCCTGACGGGGCCGTGACCATTTCCGCGCCAGTGGGGCGGCGAACCGAAATCATCCGGGCCTTTGTGCTCACCCGGCTTGCGTGGATCAAGGCCCGGCAGGCGGAATTTTCCGCCCAGCTCAGGGCGCCGGAACTCGACTTCATCACCCGCGAAAGCCATTACCTGTGGGGACGCCGCTATCTGCTCGTGGTCAGGGAGGGCGCGCGGCCCGGCATCGAAATCTTACCCAGAGAGCTTGTGCTGACGGTGCGCCCAAGGGCCACAAAAAAGGAGAGAGAGCGCGCTATCTGCGCATGGCACAGGAGCCTGCTCCGCGCGGAACTGGGGCCGCTCATCCGAAAATGGGAGGCGGAACTTGGGGTCACGGTGAAGGCGTTTTTCGTGCAAAGGCTCAAAACCAAATGGGGAAGCTGCACCCCGCACAAGGGCTATGTGCGCTTCAATCTGGAGCTGGTGAAAAAGCCGAAAGATTTACTGGAATATGTGGTCGTGCATGAGCTGTGCCACCTGCTGGAACCCAGACACAGCAAACGCTTTTATGAACTTCTGGAGCGTTATTATTCGCACTGGAAGGAAGCCAGGGCGGATTTGAATGAGCTGCCAGTGTGACAGCCAGAGCATTTTGCTTTTGAAATTATTCAATTTCAAAAGCGGCGCTGCCTTCATTTCCCCGCAAGCGGGACAAGTCCCCGCAAGCGGGACAAGCGCCTGAAAAGCGTGGTTTTCAGGCTCATTGCTTCAGCCGTTGCGACGAAGGAAGCTACGGATGAAGACAGCAACTGGTTACTGCGACAGCCAGCCAACGCAACCGCTGTCGCCATCCGTAAGGCTCGCAGACTCGCCAACGGCTGGCGCAAGCAAAACTTGCTAACGGCTACCGCCGGCGCGGGCGTCCGCTCCCGCATTTTTTCCGTCGTCTTGGCAACTGCCGGGCTCCGGGGCCGGATCATAGGCCACCAGGGGGATGCCGTCCCAGTCCACCGGCTTGCGCGCATTTTTGCCCACAGTGACGAACGCAAAGCCCGACTCATGATCCGCCTTCCAGATCAGCACGGCATTGCCCTGGCCGCATTCCGCGCACACCACGCGCCAGAGGCGCTCGCGCACCCGCACTGAGTAAGAGCCTGCATACACTCCGGCCCGCACTTCCAGCAGCCAGCGGGAGAGGTAGCCGCGCAGGCGCTCGGGCACAGCCTCAGTGACGATGACCAGCATCGCCCAGCCCCTTTGTTTCAGGTATGGCCACTGGCACGGCCTCGGGCGGAGCCGTGGGCAAGGAGAGGCCCCCGGCCGAAAGCACGTCCTCAATGACCGGAATAATCCGGGTCAGCAATTTCTGTTGCCGGAACATATCCCGGCAACGCAGGCGCACGTCGCGCGCCAGGTTGTCGCCCGGGCGGGACGCGGCCTGAAAAGCCGCGGGAATAACCGTGTCGAACTTGAAAAGGTCCGCGATATCATAGACAAAGGAGAGCGGCTTGCCCGTGTGGATGAAACCGATGGCCGGAGCATAGCCCGCGGCAAGCACCGCAGCTTCGCACACGCCGTACAGGCAGTGGTTTGCCACGCTGACGGCCTGATTCAAGGGATCCGCCGCATCCCAGTCTTTGGGATCATAACTGCGCCGCTTCCACTCAAGGCCGTGGCGTCTGGCCAATTGCTGATACAGCGCGCGCACCCGCGCGCCCTCAATGCCCCGGAGCTGCTCCACGCTGCGGCGGGCCGGCGGCTCCTCCCCGAAGCGGAAGCGGTACATGGCCCGCACCACCTGCAAACGCGGGCCGTCCTCCAAGGCCAGCCGGGCCTGATACAGCAGTTTGTCCGAACGCGCCCCGCCGGGCTGCCCGGCGGAATACAGGCGCACCCCGGCCTCCCCCACCCAGAGGAGCAGCGTGCCGCAATCAGCGGCCAGGGCCACGGCCGCGTGCGTGAGCGTGACGCCGGGCTCCAGCAGCAGACAGGCCACGCCGCCCACAGGTATCTGCACGCGCACACCCTGCTCGTCCACCAAAACAAGAGCCCCGCCCTCCACATCCAGCCGTCCGCAGCGCAAAAACAGCATGGAATTGCGCTCCTTGATGCTGATTATATCTGACGGCAGCCGCATTCAGGCCTCCGGCGCAAGCCGGGATTGTGTTTTCTCTGTCCACTCTGCCCCCTGCGCATCCTCCGCCTCCTCTCCATCCAGGGCCGTCCACATGTCCACCTCAGCTTCCTTTTCCGGTTCGTGGAATGTCACCCGGCGCGGGGCAAAAGCGCGCCGTCCCATACCGAAACAGAGCGGCTGATCCGGCAGGGAATCCGTGCCCTGAGCAAAATCCCCGGCTTCGCGCGCATAGACGCAGCCGGCCAGGGGCACGGGCAGCAGCTCGGCCAGGGCAGTGGCCTCGTCGGGAAACAGGCCGCCGAACACAGGGCGGGAAGGGATGCAGGATTTGCGGCCCAGCCACAAGCCCCAGACCGGATTGCGCAGAGCCGCGGCCATGCCGCCAAGCTCGCTCGCCGGGCCGCTGAACAAGGCCAGAAACGCCGCGTCCTGCAAATATTGGCGCAAGGTCAGCACCGCGTCCGCGCGTTTTTTGCCTTCAGCCGTTTTTGTGCCCAGCACGGTATGAAAATCCTCCAGACGCCGCCGGATCAGAGGACGGCCCCGGCCCGCGGCATTTGCCTGCGCGCCGCCGTGCCCGGGCAGGAAACGCGGCACGGCCACGACCAGCAGGGGCATGGCTTGCAGGGCGCGCAAGGCCGCAGCTTCCTGCGGGGAGCCGCGCCGCGCGCCCAGGGCGGCGCAGATCAAGCCGGCCAGCGCGCTTTTGGAGGGCAGCAGGGCCGTATCCCGGCGATTGAAGCGGCTTTCCGTGCCCCAGGACTGCATGGGGCCGAAAAGACGCAGAGCCAGGCAGGCCTGCTCAGCGCACATGGCCGGCCACCCCTGTCAGCAGAGCCTGAAAATCCATTTCCGGCAGGCGGTATTCCGCCACGGCTTCCAGACCCCATACTTTTTTGAGAGTTTCATACTCCGCGTCCAGAGCCTTGATTGACGCTTCCAGCAGCCCGCTCCGGCTTGCCACGGGCGCTTCAAAGGCGTTGATCAACTGCACCGGATGCCCCTTGTCCCGCGCCACGGCCAGCACATAGCCGGGCAGCGTGGCCGCGTTCATGGAATTTTGGCGGGCGCTCGGCAGAGCCTTCAGGCAGGCCTCCACAAAGACTCGGACCACCTCCTGCCGCTGCTGCGCGCTCAGGCTTCCCAGATGCTCCGCATCGGCCAGCAAATCCAGATTCAGGGCCACAAAGCGGTAGTATGTGGCGCTCTGAAATTCCAAAGTGCCCATCATGCCCGCGCCGGACTCGTCCTCAGGCTGCTTGTCGTCAACCGCGCTGTAAAAATCCATTTCAGTATCCACGCGGTGCGTGGAGAGCGCATGGCTGAACATGGCCGCGCCCTCCAGGGTCAGGGAATGATCGTCGGCCACCATGCGGCCGAACAGGCTGATGTCCGCCGCGTCGCGCAAATCCTCGGGCTTCAGGCTTTTCAGGGCTTTTTTTGCGGCATCCCTGGCCTCCCCGGCCTCCACATAGGCCCTGGCCAGAGCCTGCAGCTCGTTGGGCGAGGTGAAAAACAGGGTTTTTATCTGCAATTTGCCCTTTTTTTCCCCATCGGCATCCCACTTGCCCAGGGCTTCGGCCAGGGCTTTCGCGCCGTCCCCGGCTTGGTCAGCGTTGAGGCCCAGGGCTTGCAACTCACGGCGCAGGGGCTCCACAACCAATTTGGTGCGCTCCCCGGCAAAGCCTTGCGGGCAAAGCTCGCGGGCATATTCGCGCACGGCCCGCTTCCAGCACTGGCTGGAAACGCGGGCACGTTGCGCGCCGCCGAAAAACGCTGTTTTGGGCGAACCCAGATCGTCGCGGTTCAGGCAGGCCACAGGCACGGATTGAAGTATATGCAATTCCAGATGACGCATACGATCTCCTTCTTCGGGTTACAGGGATTAGAGCGGTTTGCTGTTGAAAACGGCAACCGCTCTGGCGGCCGCGGGAGCGGACGCCCGCGCCGAATGAGCCTGAAAACCACGCTTTTCAGGCGCTTGTCCCGCTTGCGGGGACTTGTCCCGCTTGCGGGGAAATGATGGCAGCGCCGCTTTTGAAATTGAATAATTTCAAAAGCAAAATGCTCTAGCGGAGAGGTTCCAGCATCAGCAGGCCGAAGCCGAAGGCGCGGGCGCTGCCGATGCCGCGCGCAAAAGCCTCGGCAAAAGCCTGCTGTTCCACCACGCGCAACAAGCCTCTGAAGCGCACGCCCACAATCAGCCCGTGCTCTCCGGCCTTGTTGAAGTGATGATTTTCAGCGGGAAAGATCTCGACGTTTGCGCCTTCCTGCTCTTCCAGGAGCTGAAAACCGTGTTGCGCGGCTTTGCGCCGCAGCCAGTCCAGTTGTTCTTCCCGGCGCGTGAGGGCTTTGCGGCGGCTGTTTTTTCCGCGCCTGCCGTCCGCCTCCGCAGCCCTGAGCTTGCGGCAGGGGTTGGCCAACAGGTCAAAACGGTAGAGCTCATGCCCCAGAAAGCCGGGCGCCACGCGCTTTATCCCCCAGCTCTCCGGCGGGCACCAGTCCGGGCGTTGCGGGCAACGCCCGGAAAGCAGCCAGAAACGGCAATGCCGCATCCCGGCCTGCGGCGGATCAAGGCGGGTCAGAAAATCACGCCGGGCCTCGGGCGCATGGGGAAAGCATTGCCAGGCCGCCTTGTGCCAGTCGTAGGCGTCGCGCAGGCCGTGCCGCAAGGCGTGCGCCATATCCGGTTCCGCGCGCGCAAGCCAGATCATGACGCGCCCTCCGCTGCTTCAGGATCGCTTGCAGCGTCCGGCGCGCCTGCCCCGGCCGAACCCCAGAAATGCTGGGCCCAGGCCCGGCGCGACCGGGGCCAGGCCAGCAGATCCTTTTCCAGTTGCGCGTAATCCACCGGCAGATCCCGCGATTTGGCATACAGGGCCACGCGCGTCACGCGGGCGCAGATCTCCTCGGGCCCGGCCGCCAGCAGAGAGCGCAGACGCGCGGCCATGGGGCCCTCGTTGCGTTCGCCTTCGTTGCCCGAACGCCAGGAGCGCAAGCCTGCCCGCTCGTCCTCGCGGCAAAGGGCCAGGCAAAGCGCGCCCATATCGCCTTGGCCGCCTGCTGCGGGGTGAGTGGCGAAAAGCCCGGCCACGGTTCTGACCACCCGGCAGCGATGCCTGTCCTTTTCCCCGTGCGAGGCCAGATCGCAGAAGCGGGCCAGCACAGGCCAGGCCCGGGCCTCCTGACTTTCCTTGAGACCGCAGCGCAAGGCGGCCATCAGCCCGCGATCGCGCTCATGCCTGCGTAAAAAATCCAAAAGTGGGCTCATGCTTCCTCCTTCTCCGCAGTTTCGGAATCCGGGGCGCTGTCGGCCGATTCCCCGGTCGGGCGCAAGGGGGAGAGACGCATCCGCCCCAGCACAAAGGCTTTTTGCTGGCGATCGGAAAGCTCGCCGCAGACCAGATCATAGGCGCCGCGCGCGTGAGCAAGAAGCCGACGCCGCCAGATCCCGGCCGGGCCGCCGTCCCGGGCTTCCGCCAGATCGAAAAGCAGCCGCAGATCGCTTTCCACGGCTGTCCAGTAGGCCAGCAGGGCCTTGCCGTGCAGCCGGGCCAGAAGATCGCCGCGCCTGGCCCCGGCATGGCGCAAACGTCCGCTCCAGCCGCCGTCCAGGCTGCCCCGGAACGTGCTTACAGCCCACTCCAGTTTCCGGCACATGTCTTCGGCGTCGCGCACGCCGTTCTCATAGTTTTTGCGGCCCTGATCCTCCCGGAAGCCCTGGCTCAGATGGTAGACGGACTCCCGCACGTCCAGCACGCTGGCCTGATTTCTGGCCAGACCGCAGATGACCAGATCCCAGCAGCCTGGCAGATGCCCCTGTTGCAGGGCCGCCAAGGCCAGCGGCCCGCGCGCCCGGCTCTGCTCCTCGGCCCCGGTCTTGACCAGGATGGCCGCCAGATCCCGCCACACGGCCCGATCCGGCCGAAAGGCCAGCAAAGTCGGTTGTTCCTCCTTGCCGCGCGCCCTGGACAAAACCAGCGTGGCGCTGGGTTCGGCCTCAAAGGGCTTCTTTTCGTTATTGCAATTGGGATAGAGCAGGGCCTCGCCCAGGAACATGCCCCTGTCCCGCAGCAGCACGGCGCGGGAAAGCGGCACAAGCCTGCCCAGATAGGTACCTGTCGCGTTGGCGGCGGCGCTATCCGCCGGGCCTTGGGGCGGCGCTTCCCAGATGGGCCTGCCGCGCCAGTCCGGGCCACGCCCCTGGTAATGGAGCTCCAGGATGCGGGGCAGGGGCAGATTGGCCCAGAGCGTTTGCAGCAGATTTTCGCCGCGCAAAAAGGCATGCAGCATGGAGCCGCAGACGCAGGGCGCGTCGGACGCGCTTTTGCTGGTTTGGTGGCCGTTCCAGACAACCTGGGGAATCAGGCCCCCGGTGTGAAAATTCTGAAATGTGAGCAGATCCAGGGCCAGTTGCTCTGGCGCGGGCGCTCCGGCGTGCCCCAGATGATCAAAAAGCAGCGGATTATTGCCGCTGGCTCTGGCGAAATCCAGTTTGGCCAGGGCCGTTTCCGGTTCCGTGCCTTTTTTGCCCTCTTTGCGCAAAACCGCGATTTGCAGAAAAGGCTGTTGCGGATGGAACAGCCAGAAGCTCTCGCGCCACGCAGCCAGATAGTCGCGTGCGGCCGCCGGCAGACGTTGCGGGGCCACGCGCCAGTCCGCGCCGTTTTTTGGGCCGTCCAGGGCGGCGTGCGCAATGCAGAGCAAAAGGCGCAACAAGGCCACCCGCTCGTGCGGCCGCACGGCCAGGTCGCGGATTTTCGCACTTTCGGCAAAACACGCTCCCAGTCCCACAAGTCTGGCTTTGCCGGCCATGTCCAGAACAGGAATCCAGGCCTCGTCAACCAAATTGAAGCGTTTTTCCGTCACCAGGGCCTCCTAGAGCAGATTACCTTTGACTTTTTATGAAAGTCAAAGGTGGCATTCAGGCGAAAAACGCGGTTTTCGCCTGAATGTACGCCGCGTTGCGGCGGCTGCCGCTTTCGCGTCAGCAGAGCATTTTCAAAGAGAAAATGCTCTAGAGCATTTTTTGATTGAAAATATCCATTTTCAATCACTTCGCTGCCATCATTTCGCGTCCAGGCTTCAGCCGTTGCGACGAAGGAAGCTACGGATGGAGACAGCAATTAGAGCGTTTTGCTAATAAAATTAGCTAAACGCTCTGGCGGCCGCGGGAGCGGACGCCAGAGCAATTTCAAAGTGAAATTGCTCTAATTTCATTAGCAAAACGCTCTCAGGCGTTTTTGCACAGGCGCACACCCAGATCAGGCTCCCACAACAGACGATACTCCGATTTCAAACCCCGCAGGGACAACACGCCCTTTTCCTCCAGCAGAGCCAGGGCATCCACATGATTGCACTGCAGAAACGGCGCGGAAGCAAGATCCAGGCAATAGGCGGGCAAGCGCAGGCTGTTGCGCGCCAGAGCGCGCGCCGCCCGCAGATCAAAGCGCGCCCGGCTTTTGCCCTCCGGCAGGCGCACGCTTTCGCCGTTGAGCAGCGTGCAGGTTTGGCCTTGTCTGCGCGCGCAGAGGGCGACGACCCGGGTTTCGTACTCGCTGTTGCGGGTCAGGGGACCTTCCCGATCCTCCTGCGAGAGATTCCAGATATTGTGGCGCAGGGCGGCCATCTGTTTTGCGGCAAAGCCCCTGCCGTCGGCCTCATCGCGCAGGCGCTCCCAGGCAGGGGGCAAGGCCTTGTCCTCCCAGGTTTGCGCCAGAATGTCCCGGATGTCCGACGGCAGGCTCAGCTCGTCAAGCGCGTTCCAGACTTCCAGGCTGCGCAACAGGGCATAGGGCGCATAGACATGAGCCTTGGGGCCCAGGGCGGCCAAAATGCTCCGTTCATCAAATCCGCGCAGATCATTCAGGCTTGCCGCTTCCTCCACCAGCAGACAGCGCGGCGGCCAGCGTCGCGGGCCGCGCTCATGCCGCTGCAGACGGCCCAGGCGTTGCAAAAGCATGTCCGAGGGCGCGAGCTCGGTGATCAGCAGATCCGCGTCAATGTCCACGCTCTGCTCCACAATCTGGGTTGAGACCAGAATGCCGCCGCGAGGCCCGGAGCCGCTCCTGCCCAGGCGATCCAGCCAATGCTTTTCCAGCTCCTGGCGCTTGAAATACGGAAAGCGGGAATGCAGCAGGCCAACAGGAAAGGCGGGCGCGTCAGCGGCCAGCTCCTGCCGGGTTTGCTGGGCGCTCTCCACCGTATCGCAGACCCAGAGCACGACCGCGCCCTGCGCCGCGGCCTCGCGGGCGCGCCGCAGCAGTTCTTCGCGCGGCGCAAAGGCTATGCGCACGGTTTTGCCTTTGGGCGGCGGCGCGGGATGCGCGTCTGGCGCGGCAGCGCCCTCGGGCCTGGCGGTAAGCAGGGGGTAGGGCTCGGAGGCCGCCTCGTCCGGCGGCGCGATGCCGAGCAGGCGGGCGCGCGCCTGGGGGGTAAGCGTGGCGGAAAGAATGATCAGCGTGCAGCCCAGCGGGATCAGCTCTCGGCACAAATTTTCGATCAGCGTGCCGGTGTACACGTCATAGGAATGCACTTCATCCAGAATCACCACCTTTCCGGCCAGGGCGAAACGCCGCACGAAAAAATGCCTGGCCGCCACCACGGAAAGCAGAGCCTGATCCACAGTGCCTACGCCCAGCGGGGCCAGCAAGGCGCGCTTGGAAGAGGCGAACCAGCGCCGGTTGGCGTCCGGCTCGCCGTCCCGATCCACCTCGCCGCCTGTGGGTTGGGCGCAGTCCTCGCGCAGCCAGGAGGAGGCATGGATCAACTGCGGGCTGTGCCGCAACGTGGCCTCCTGCGGGCAGGCGCGGCGGCAAAACTGCTCCAGGCGTTCATGCATGCGGTTGCTGGTGGCCTGGGTGGGCAGGGCAAAATATATGCCCGTGGAACGGCCCTGCTCCAGCAGCCTGTAGGCCGCGTACAGCGCGGCCTCGGTCTTGCCCTGCCCCATAGGCGCTTCCAGCACGTACACGCCCGGGCCGGTAATGACCTCCCCTGCCAGACGCTGCACGGCATAGGGCGGGCAACCGAATAAATCCTCAAAGCTCAGGCCCCGCCGCACGGGCAGAGGCCCCAGGCCCAGCCCGCTCACGGCCTGCCGGGCCCGGCAGGCGGCCTCAGCCCGAGGCAAAGAGCAATCAGGAGGAAAAAAGCGCTCGTCCGAGCCCAGCCAGTCCGCCAGGCTGACCAGCCCGGCCAGAAACCAGAGTCCGGGCCAGGCCGGATCGGCATCCGGCAGACGCGGGCATTGCCAGGCCTGCCAGGCCTCTTCCAGCGTACAGCGGCGGGCGGCTTCCCAATCCACCTGCGTGTCGGAATCGGCTTTTTCCGGCGGCGGGGGCAAACCGGGCTCAGTGGGGCGCACCGTTCTTCCGTGGTGCGAACCGATGGCCGCGGCCCAGGAAGACGCGCCCTGATCCCCGCAAACGGCCCGTTCCGTCAAGAAGCGCGCCAGACTCTCGTTGGTCAGCTCGCCGTGCGCGCGGGCACGGCGTGCCCAGTCTCCGGCCGCGGCCAGTTCCAGCCAACCCCGCTCCGCCAGCCAGGGACGGCATTTGCTTTGAAAATCTCGGCTGATCTTGCCCACATCATGACACGCCGCCAGAAAGGCGGCCTGATCCGCCGTCAGCCCCAGGCGCGCCAGCACACAGGCATAGCGTTGGGCCAGCACCGCCGCCACCAGGGCCACATTGCGCAGATGCTCGGCCACACAAATGCCCGGCTGCCCGTCAGCCGCGGTTTTTGCCCAGAAACGCAGTTCTTCCATGCGGTGCCGCCTTTTAGAAACTGCTGCAAGCAAAGATTTGCCGCACCGGCGCTCAGGCAGGCGCGGATTTCAGGCTGTGCCGAGCGGCAGAAAGGGGCCGCACAGACGCACGGCCATCCGCGCGTCAGCCCGCGCAAAGAGCGTTGGCATGCGGCGCGAGCCCGTCCCGGCTCTTTGACCGCCAATCCTGCCGCTGGCTGCTGGGGCATGACGAAGCATGAGGCACAGTATGATTTTCGATACCAGCCAGTATAGTAAAAAAGGCGGCTAAAAACAAGCGCAACTATCCGGCACAACCTCCCAAGTGTGGGCATGCGCCAAGGTGGAAGAGCCCATAACGCCGTAGCCCGGTTCATCCCCCACGGAGGTAAGGAATACGCCGTTGGCGACCCGCATCTGGTCAGCCAGAGTCGCGGTTTACCCCCACGCGTGTGTAGTTGACGCTCGTTTTGTATAGTATTTCATTTAAATAATAAGATAAAATTTTTTGAAAAAAGTTTGATACACTGAAAGCTACCTTTCAAAAATGGTATGGGCAGACCATTTACCGGATACTCTTGGGCAGATTACTCCTTCTTGGACTGAGCTGAACAATACCCTCATGTTTCCGATTTTTTCTAACGGCGCGCGGAACATACGCAAGGGGGAATCAATCGAGTTGCACAACCGGAAAATAGAGTAATTTTCTCTATTTTATATATTTCTTTATTACTTTTATAAACTCCTTAAAAATTGCGGATGGATTTTTCGCATACACCACTCCATACGGCATGGTATATTCCCATTCCATCGGCAGCGTCACCAGTGAAGGATGCACGTCCGCTCAGATTTCCGGCGTTTCCATGAGGCAGCCAAGCTGTTCGCACTGGTTGAACACTTCAGCATCATAGATATTGGGCATGTCGATGAGACGGATGTTTGCATGATGCCGGTCTATCTCGTCGCGCATCCTGTCCAGCACGGGCGACACGCCGCGCCTGACCAGCATAAGCGATTCTCCCTCAAGATCATCCCATGTCAGCCGTTTTTTCCCTGCGCGGGCACGTTCCTGATCGGATTTTTTGCCGTCGCCACGCAGATTCTGGTGGTCTTTGCCACCGGTTTGGCGGCGGACAGCGAACGTGGCCGCGTGCTCGGCATACTGGCGTGCGGGATTTTTTTAGGCATCGCGCTTTCCCGTCCGGCCTCCAGCCTTATCGCCGGTGCAGCGGGCTGGCGCACACTCTACGTTGGGGCCGGGGCGCTCATGCTGGCGTTCGGCGCGGCGCTCCTGCGCTTTTTACCGGCTGTCAGACCGGCGGGGCTGCGTGTGCGCTATGGCGTCATGCTGCGGGGCATGGGAGGCTTGCTATTCAGCGTGCCGCGCATGGTGCCAAGAGTCATGCTTTCCGCAGGGGGCTTTTTCAGTTTCAGTATGTTTTGGAGTGCCGCGCCCATCCATTTGCTGGACAATCTGCATTTCTCGCATGAGGGAATGGCGCTTTTCGCCCTGGCCGGGCTCATCACGCCGCCATGCGTATTGCTTGCCGGCCGACTGCTCGACAGAGGATGGAGTTTTCGCCTGCTGGGTATGGTCACTGCGCTGGCCGCGTCCGCCTGGCTTTTAACCTTGTGGCTGCCCTCTTTCGCCGTGTTTTTTGTCGTGGCGGCGCTTCTCATCGACCCTGCCGGGAGTGTCAGCACGCTCACCATTCAGCGGAGCGTGCTTGCTTCCCCGCCGGAATCGCGGGGGCGTCTTAGAGCAGATTACCTTTGACTTTTTATGAAAGTCAAAGGTGGCATTCAGGCGAAAAACGCGGTTTTCGCCTGAATGCACGCCGCGTTGCGGCGGCTGCCGCTTTCGCGTCAGCAGAGCATTTTCAAAGTGAAAATGCTCTAATTCGCTGAACATCAGCATGAATTTTTGCGGAGGGGCGGCAGGTGCGGCCCTTGGCCCCTGGCTCTTCAGTCATTTTGGCTGGCTTGCCGTGGCTCTTACGGGCGCAATGCTCATGCTGGCCCTGTTCGTCTTGAATTGGTTCATCAAGCCAACCATGGAAAACTAACCTGTCACAAAGGAGCTACGTCATGAAAAAAATCTTTCTCAGCATCGGCACCGGCCCCGGCATCGGCCTCAGCACGGCCATTCGTTTCGCCAAAGAAGGCTTTCACCCCGTTCTGACCGCCCGCAATCCGGAGCGGTTGCGGGGGCTGGCGGACGAAGTGCGGCAGGCCACCGGGCAGGAGGCGGAGGCCGTCAGACTCGACGCGGGCGACCACCGGCAACTTGTGGCACTGGCGGAACGGTATGCCATTGTCGACGTACTGCACTACAACGCGGCCATCGTGCACGGGCAATCCCTGAGCCAGGCGGAGTACGCCAATCTTGCCGAAGACGTGCTGGTGGGCATCACCGGCTGTCTTTACGCCCTCAAAGCCTTCGCGCCCGCCATGCTGGCCCGCAAAGCGGGCACCATTCTGCTTACGGGCGGGCGTCTGGCCTTGCGCCCCGCTCCTGAATATCGGGCGCTCGGCGTCGCGAAGGCGGGCATCCGCAACATGACCGAAGCGCTTTTTGCCGACTTCGCAAAGCAGAATGTGCATATCGCCAGTGTGAACGTCACGAAGGCCGTCTTCCCCCGCTCCCCGGAAGCCGCCCATGTCGCTGAGCTGAACTGGAAGCTCCATAGCCAGCCCCAGGGACAGTGGACATGGGAAGAGAGTGACGATTGACGTTGAGGCCTTCCGGGCTGCTCCGCTTCACACGTCGTTCTCGCGGACATCCGATCCTATATCCTGACCGAAGAGGCGGACGTGGTGCGCAACATTCTCACCGTCGCGGGCTATTCGCTCATCGGGGCCGGACAAAATGCCGGGCAGGTCTACATCGTCCTGCGCGACTGGGACCGCAGAACCTCGCCGGAGATGCAGATAGAGCGGTTTGCTGTTGAAAACGGCAACCGCTCTGGCAAACCGCTCTAATGGGCCGTGCCCCAGTCATGTCCGGTGCCCCAATCCACGGCCAAAGGCACGGAAAGCCGCTCGCCGCCCGGGGCCACCGCGCTCATCAGTTCGGCCACGCGCGCGCCCGCGGCTCTGGCCGTGTCTTCCGGGGCCTCCAGCAGCAATTCGTCGTGCACCTGCAAGAGCAAACGCGCGTTCATCTCGCGCAACTGGGGATCATGCGCCACGGCCAGCATGGCCAGTTTGATGATGTCCGCGGCAGAACCCTGAATAACCGTGTTTATGGCCTGGCGGCGCGCCAGGGCAAAGGCCTGGCCGCTGGCTGAGAGGATCTCCGGCAAAAGACGGCGGCGGCCGCCCAGGGTGGTCACAAAACCCTGTCGTTTTGCCGTGGCTTCCACATTTTCGTAAAAAGCCTTCAGGCCCGTGAGCCGCGCAAAGTAGCGGCCAATGAAATCCTTGGCCTCGGCAGTGCTGATCTTGAGTTCCTGGGCCAGTTTTTGCGCGCCCATGCCGTAGATCAGGCCAAAATTGATGGTCTTGGCGTTGCGGCGCTGATCCGGGCTGACCTGTTCGGGCGGCAGATCAAAAATCAGGGCAGCCGTGCGGGCGTGAATATCCTCCCCCTGGCGGAAGGCGTCCAGCAGAGCCGCATCCTGGGATATATGCGCCAGCACGCGCAACTCCACCTGCGAATAATCCGCGGAAACCAGGCATTGACCCGGCCCGGCAATGAAACAGGCCCGCATGCGTTTGCCCAGCGGGCCGCGCACCGGGATATTCTGCAGATTGGGATTGCTGGAGGAAAGCCGGCCTGTGGCCGTGGCCTTTTGATTAAAGGTGGTGTGGATGCGGCCCTGCGCGTCCACCAGACGCGGCAGGGGGTCCAGATAGGTGGAACGCATTTTTTCCAGTTTGCGGTAGTGCAGAATACTGTCCACCACTGCGTGGCGTCCTGCCAGTTTTTCCAGGGTCTGCTGGCTGGTGGAAGCCTGGCCGCCTTTTGTCTTGCGCGGCGAGGGAAGGCGCAGGGTGTTGAAAAGCACGTCGCCGAGCTGCTGCGCGGAGCGAATATTGAAAGTCGTGCCCGCGGCCGCGTAAACTTCGGCCGTGAGCCTGTCCAGCTCGCCCTGCACATCGGAGAGAAAGGCTTCAAAGGCAGCGGCGTCAATGGCCACGCCGCGCTCCTCCATATCGGCCAGCACCGGCGTCAGAGGAAGTTCCAGCGTATTGTAAAGCTCCAGAAGCCCGTCCTGCGTCATCCGGGCTTCCAGGGCCCGGGCCATGACCAGAGCCTGGCGGGCCGGGCCCTGGCCTTCGATCTTCAGCGCCCCGCCCCAGCGCGCGGCCAGTCGGGGCCAACCGTAATCGCTTTCCTCCGGATTAATCAGATAGGCGGCAAGACCGAGATCAAAACAGCGCGGCGGCGTCTCGCCCAGCAGCAGATCCTTCCGGCAGTGCCCCGACCTGATGAGCCCCTTGAGATCGGCCGTCACCAGACGACGCGCGGGCTCCAGCCAGGCACAGAGGGCATCCAGGCCCCCGGCCCAGAGATATTCCTCACCGCCTTGCACGGCCAGATGCGGGGGCCGGGACATTCCCTGCGGCCAGATCAGGGCCGCTGCGCGGCCCGCGCAGTCCGGCAGGTTTTCGCGATCTCGCAGCTCAGGGGCCGCAGGCGCCTGCGGGCTCTCCAAAAGGCTCATCTGCTCCCCCGCGCGCGCGGACGGCCGCGACGCTACGCCAAGCCGGGCTGGCGCAGCGCCTGCGACGGCCCGGCCCGCCTGCGGCGCGGGTGCGGCCTGCGTTGCAGAATCGCCTGCGCCGCCGTCCCCTGCCGCAGAGCGCGCCGGGGGCGCGGTTTCGTTCTGACGGCGCACGAGGGCCGCCATTTCCCTGCGCACGGCATGGAGTTCAAACTCTTCAGCCAGAGCCGCGCACTCCGGCGCGTCAAGGGGCCCCACCGCCAGATCCTCCAGCGTCAGGCTCTCGCAGGCCTTGCGCCAAAGCGTGGTCAGCTTTCGCCACACGAACATGGCTTCCAGATGGTCGCGCAGCTTGTCCTGAATTTTGGGCGGCAGCAAAGCGAAATGTTCCCGGATATCTTCCAGGCTCGGGCAGATCTCGAATATCTGGCGCGCGGTCTTGGGACCGATGCCGGGCACCCCCGGTATATTGTCGCTGGCGTCGCCCACCAGAGCCTGCACGTCCGGCCACTGGGCAGGGCTGACGCCGCTTTCGGCCCTGAACTCGGCTTCGCCGAACAGCTTCTCCTCGCGCGCCGCAGGATCCCAGATGTAGACATTGGGACCCAGGCATTGCTTCAGATCCTTGTCGCCGCTGACGATAATCACCGGATGATCGGGCGAGAAACGGGCCGCCAGGGAAGCGATGCAGTCATCGGCCTCGCAGCCCTCGGAAATCTCCAGCCGGAGGCCAAGAGCGCGGACCATGCGCTGAATGGGCTCTATCTGACGCGCGAGATCCTCGGGCATGGCCTCGCGATTGGCCTTGTAGAGCGGAAAGATCTCGTGCCGGAAGTTCCTGCCTTTGCCGTCCTTGACAAAGGCGAAATAGCGGGGCCGCTCCTCGCGCAGAATGCGCAACAGCACGCGGGTCACCACCACCAGGGCATTGGTCGGGAAACCGTCGGTGCGCTGCATATTTTTGTTGGCGAAAAAACCCCGGTAAATGAAGGCGGAACCGTCCATCAAAAATATGGGGTCAGCGTCAAGGCGCAGGCGTTCTTTAAGTGACATGGCTGCAAATGGGTTAAGGGTGCGCGGCAGGCTTGCACAGTGGACAGGCTGCGGGTATAGTATAGTGATGGGAACAAGTCCGCAAGTAACAGCTTCAGTTCAGGGATCGCTCTTGCAGATCAGCGTGGGCGGCCAATGGCACATGGAGACCCCCTGGCCCGAGGAGGCCGACGACGCCCTGGCGGACATTGCGGACCAACGCGTGCGCGAAGTGCGCCTGGGAGCTGCGGATCTCGGCCCGTGGGACACCAGTCTGCTGGTTTTTCTCGTGCAGATCGTCACGGCGGCTCGTTCCCGCAAAGTGCCGGTGCACGCGGACCTGCCCGACGGCCTGGCCCGTCTGTTGCAACTTGCTTTCGCCGTGCCCCCGCAGGAAGGCGCCGCGCGCAAGGGCGCAAAAACTTCATTTTTATCGAACCTGGGCGAAAGCGTGCTGAAACTTCCGCCCAAGCTGGCGGATTTTCTCAGCTTTCTCGGCGAGATCACGCTCTCTGTCTGGCATCTTTTCCTGGGCCGGGCCAAGATGCGCAGCCAGGACTTTGTGGCGGCCATGTATGAAAGCGGCGTGCAGGCCCTGCCGATCATTTCAGTCACCAGCCTGCTTTTCGGTTTGATCCTGGCTTTTGTGGGCGCGGTGCAGTTGACCCAGTTCGGCGCGCAAATCTATGTGGCGGGTCTGGTGGGCATCGGCATGCTGCGGGTCATGGGCGCGGTCATGGTGGGCGTGGTCATGTCCGGCCGGGTGGGCGCGGCATACGCCGCCCTGATCGGCACCATGCAGGTCAATGAGGAGGTGGATGCCCTTTCCACCCTGGGCATATCGCCCGTTGATTTTCTGGTGCTGCCGCGCGTGCTGGCGCTCACGCTGATGGTGCCGCTGCTCACTCTCTATGCCGATCTCATGGGCATTCTGGGCGGCTATCTGGTGGGTACCCTGATGCTGGATCTGAACCCCCTGGAATACCTCAACGCCACTACCCGCATGGTGCCCTTCCAGCATGTGCTCATTGGTCTGGTTTACGGTACGGTCTTCGGGGTGATCATTGCCGTGGCCGGCTGCTACCAGGGTATGCGCTGCGGCCGCAGCGCGCAGGCCGTGGGTCTTGCCACCACCACGGCCGTCGTGCACGCCATTGTGGGGATCATTGTGGCCACTGCCGTCATTACCGTGATCTGCAACGTGCTGGAAGTGTGAGATGAGCGGCGTTGAAAAACATACCGGCACCTCCCTGCCGGAAGAAAAGCCCGCCGCCAGGTCTGACGATGCGCGCGAAATCCGGATCAGCGTGCGGGATCTGACTGTGGGCTACGGCTCATTTGTGCTGATGCGCAACGTCAGCTTTGACGTGCGCGCCGGAGAGGTCTTTTTGATCATGGGCGGCTCGGGTTCGGGCAAAAGCACGCTGTTGCGTGTGCTTATGGGGCTCAAGTCGCCCCAGGCCGGGCAGATCCTTTACGGCGATGTGGATTTCTGGGGCGGCGACGAGCAGACCCGCCGCCGGGTCATGCGTCATGCGGGGGTGCTTTTTCAGGGCGGGGCTCTGTGGAGCTCCATGACTCTGGCTGAAAACGTGGGGCTGCCCCTGCAACAATACACGGATCTGGACGCCGGGGAAATTCGCGAGCAGGCCTCCCTCAAGCTGGCCCTGGCCGGGCTGGCGGGCTTTGAAGACTATTACCCCTCCGAGATCAGCGGCGGCATGCGCAAGCGGGCCGGTCTGGCCCGCGCGCTGGCTCTGGACCCCCAGATACTCTTTCTGGACGAGCCCTCGGCCGGGCTTGACCCGGTGAGCGGGCGGCTGCTGGATGATCTGATTCTGGAATTGCAGCAAACGCTGCATACCACCGTTGTGATTGTCTCGCACGATCTGGCCAGCATTTTCGCCATTGCCGACAACAGCATATTTCTGGACGCCCAAAGCCGTTCGGTCACGGCTCAGGGAAACCCCAGCGAGCTTGCCCGCGATCCGCATACGGAAGAGCACGCCCGGCTTTTCCTCACCAGGGGCAGCCCCCGCGACGAAAAGGACGACGCGCGCGGCCATGCGCCGGACGGGCAAAACGATGCGCACAAGGACTTGGCATTATGAACCTGCAAGCATACAAAACCACGGTGGGCGCCTTTGTGCTGGGGGGGCTTGCCCTTCTTGCCCTGGGCATCATCGTGCTCGGCGGCGGCCGCCTGTTCAACAGCGACATTGAGTACGTGCTCTATTTTGACGGCTCGGTGAGCGGTCTTTCCATCGGCGCGCCCGTGGTCTTTCGCGGCGTGCCCCTGGGCAGCGTCACACGGATCAGCCTGGTGGCCAATGCGCGTGATTCCAACGTGACCATTCCCGTGCTTATCCGCATAGATGAGAAAAGCATCGTGCGCGCCAACGGCGGCAATCCTTCCGAGGCTTTGCAACAGGAAATCATCCGGCGCATGGTCCAGCGCGGCCTGCGCGCGCAGCTCCAGCTGCAAAGCCTGATCACCGGGCAATATCGCGTGGTGCTTGATTTTCATCCGGGTACGCCGGCCAATTTCCGCTCTTCCACGCCGGATCGGGAAATCCCCACCATTCCTTCGCCCATTGACACCATCCAACGGACCCTGGCGCGGCTGCCCCTGGAGCAGATGGTGCATTCCCTGGGCACCATTCTGGAAAGCGTGTCCAAGGCCCTGGGCGACGGCAAGCTGGAACGCGGCCTGGCCGCCTTTGACGAAACTTTTGAGGCAGCCCGCGACATATTGCTGAACGCCGCCGAAATGCGAGACACGGCGGACAGCGTGCTGCAACGGATCGATAGCGCGGCCGCTGCCGTCCAGACCGAACTGCCCGGCACGCTTGCATCTTTCCGCACGGCCATGCAAAATATGGGGCTGGCGGCCGAGCAACTGCGCCTGGCCACGGCTTCGGCCCAGAATGTTCTGAGACGCGACTCGCCAACCATGAACGATGTGCGGCGGCTGCTCAAGGAGAGCATCGCGACGGCGCGCTCCCTGCGCGAGCTGGCCACCATGCTGGAACGCAATCCCGAAGCCCTGCTGCGGGGCAAAAAAGGAACACGCTGATGTCACGCCCACTTCTTTACCTGGCTATCGCGCTGCTGGGCCTGCTTGTGGCCTGCGGCCGCAGCACGCCCAGCAATTATTACCTTCTGGAGAGCGGCCAGCCCCCGCTTGAGGCCCAATCCCTGCCGGGCAAAAGCCTGCGGGTGGCTCAGGTCAATGTGCCCGAGTATCTGGATCGCAACGGCATCGTCAGCCGGGTGCAGGGAGAAAGCAGAATCATTGTGGCCGAATTCCATCTCTGGGCCGAACCGCTGAGCCAGGGCGTGCGACGCGTCACGCGGGAGACGCTCACCCCGCCCCTGCTCGCAGCGGGCGTCGCTGTGCTGCCTGAAGGCGATGAAGCGCGCGGCGACTATACCCTGCTGCTGGACGTGCAGCGCCTGGACGCCAATTTCGACGCCAAGGCCGTGCTGGAGGCCCGCTGGACTCTCACGGGCGCGGGGGATGCGATTCTTGGCCGCGGCATTTACGCAGCCGAGGAAATGGTGCAGGGCAAGACCTATACGCGGCTGGTCGATGCGGAAAGTCGCCTGGTGCGCCGCATGGCCGAGCATTTGAGCGAGAAGTTGCCACCGCTGATCAAGGGCCGATTATGAGCGCAGCGCACGCTGCTCCAACGCGAAGCCGCGTGCTGATTGTGGACGACGCGCCGGAAAATCTGCGGATACTTAGAGCATATTTTTAATGTATCGTGAGAGCACTCCAGGGATTTATATATGAGTGGCTCTGAAAGTGAATCCTTCAACACGGGTTCCCGATTGCTTTGTCTGCTCATCTGTGCGATGGACAAAAGCGAAAAGCTCATTACTTTCTGGTGGCCTGCGAAGTGGTCACTGCCCGTCGTCAGGCAGATCCGCCGCCCGCGCTGATTCCGGGGGTGGAATTTACCAGCCGGGCCGTGCCGGAGCAGGGCAAGTCCGCGATCCACCGGCTCCACAGCCCGCCCGCGCGCGACGTGGGGCCTTGCGCAGTGGGTCATGCGCATGGATCTGGAACAGCGAAAGCTTTTGTGAGTTTGCTCTGCGGCTCTGCAAGGCGCACGGCTTTCGCATCGGCAAAATGAAAAAAATACACTTTTCAAGGAGGTTATTTTGGACGGAGGCTCAGACAGTCACAGTACTATCTGGTCGCGCCTGAGCAGATTTTTCGGGCACGACGATGAGGAATCACTGGAAAAAGCCATCCAGGAGGCCAGGGCCGAAGGCGAGGTGGAACCGGACGAGGAGTCCATGCTGCTGGGCATTCTGCGCTTCAATAATTTACAGGTGCAGGACACCATGATCCCCCGCACGGACATTGACTGCGTGCCCGACGACATGCCCTTGCCCGAAGTGGCCCGCGTCATTGTGGAATCGGGCCATTCCCGCATCCCGGTCTACAGGGACACCCGCGACAATATGGTGGGCATTCTGCACGCCAAAGACCTTTTGCGCTGCCTTATCGATCCTGCCGTGGCCGCGCCAACGGCGCCCCAGGTCATGCGCGAACCTTTTTTTGTGCCGGAAACCAAATCCATCCGCACGCTTTTGCAGGAATTCCGCGCGCGCAAGCAGCACATTGCCATCGCTCTGGACGAATACGGCGGCACTTCGGGCCTGATCACCATCGAGGACGTGCTGGAGGAGATCGTGGGCGACATTGAAGACGAGCACGATACGCCCCGCCAGGAGGACATCCGCCCCCTCGGGGATCGCGTCTATGAGCTCACCGGTCGCGCCCTGCTGGAAGACCTGGAAGAATTGGGCGTTGCTCTCAGCTCCGACGAGGTGGACACCATCGGCGGCTATCTGAGCATGGAAGCCGGGCATGTGCCGGCCCCGGACGAAAGCTTCACCCTGGACGGCTGGACCTTCACTGTGCTGGATGCGGACAAAAAGCTGATCCGCCGCCTGCGCATGGAGCCGGCGGGCAGGGCCGGGGCGGCTGAACAGACCTTCTCCGGCGCGCGAGGCGGCGGGGACGCTACCGAGGCATGAGCGCCCTGCCCGGGGAAAAACCCTTGCTCTGGCCTTTGGCCCTGATGGGAGCTTTGGCTGTCTGGCTGGGTTTTCCCAATGATTTTCTCAGTCTTCCGCCGCTGGTTCTGCTCTGGCCCGCATCGCTTGCCTTGCTGGGCCGGCGCGCCGCCGATCCCGTGACGGCATTGCGCTGGGGCTGGTTCACCAGCCTTGCGGGCGGCGTGGCCGCCCTCTACTGGCTGGCCTTGCCTGTGCACAATGTGGGCGGCCTGCCCTGGCTGCTGGCCGTGCCCTGCGCTTTGTTCATTGCGGCGTGCCTGGCCAGCGCAAGCGGCCTGTTTTCGCTGGCCGCGCATCTGCTGCGGCATCGGCCCCCCCCCTGCGCCGCCGTGCTGCTGGCCTTGATCTGGTATCTGCTGGAAGCGGCATACGCCCTGGCCCTGGGTTTTCCCTGGCTGCCCCTGGCCGGCGCCCTGGCGGTTCAGCCCTTGCTGATCCAGACCGCGGATCTGGTGGGAGCCTATGCTACAGGCGGGCTCTGGGTGCTGGCCGTGCTTCTCTGCCTCCCGGCTTTGCCCGGCGCGCGCGGCACGCGGCAAAACAGGCAGGCCGCGGAGACGGGCGCGCGGCAATGGCTGTGCCCGGCCGCGGGTCTGGGCCTGGCCGCGCTCCTGCTGGCCTACGGCGGCTGGCGGCTGCACGGACAAGCCTGCATTGCCGAGCCCACAGGCGAGAAAAGCCTCGCCGTTCTCTTTGTGGAAGGCAATATTGATCAAAATCAAAAATGGCTGCCCGCCTTTCAACGGCAAACAGTGGAATTGTACCTGAGGCTCACCCGACAGGCTCTGGAGCAGCGCCCGGATCAAAAGCCCTTGATCATCTGGCCGGAAACCGCTCTGCCGTTCTTTTTTGAAACCGACCGGCTGCACGCTCCGCGTATCCGGGAACTGGCGGCCGACGCCCAAAGTCCGCTGCTGTTCGGCGCGCCGGGCATGGAGCAGAGGCCGGGCAGGGAACCGGCAATCTTCAACCGGGCCTTTTTGCTGGGCCCGGACGGCGCCACGCTGGCGCACTATGACAAGGAACATCTGGTGCCTTTCGGCGAATATCTGCCGGATTGGCTCAACTGGGGTTTTCTTTCCGCGCTGTTGCAGGGCGTGGGCGTCTATGAGACAGGCACGGCCGTCGCGCCGCTGCGCTACGGAAATCTTGCCCTGGGCATGTTGATTTGCTATGAAGGCATATTCCCTTGGCTTGCCCAGACCCGTGTGGAGCACGGAGCCGAAATACTGGTGGATATCAGTAATGACGGCTGGTTCGGTCGCACCCCCGCAGCGCGGCAGCATCTGTACCTGACCGTGCTGCGCGGCGTGGAGCAGAACCGCTGGCTCCTGCGCGGCACCAATACCGGCATTTCCGCGGTAGCGGACCCGCGCGGCCGCCTGACCATGCGCGGCAACCAGTTTCAGGCCGAAGCCCTGTGGGCCAGAGCCGGGCTTGTGGCAACGCCGAGCCTCTATCATCGCATTGCGCCCTTGATTTTGCCCATTGCGGCTTTATTGTGTATTGCGCTGCTTGTCTTCGGTCCAAAGGGATCGAAAAACGCTCCGCGCGGCAACGACTGAAGCGCGGACGAATGGGCTTGTACCGGTTTCAGAGGGGGTATGGTCTTTTGAAGCCGCCGCTGCCGCTCCTGGCCGCCTTAGAGCATTTTCTCTTTGAAAATGCTCCAGGGCGCGAGCGCGGACAAGGCCGATGCTTTGCCTGTATGCCGCCTGTGGCCGACGGTCTTCAAACGCTGTTTTCTTGAATTTTCAGCCATCGCAAGCCTGCGCCGCAACGCTTCAAGCCTCTTTCGCCCCCTTGTGCGCGAACGGCTGACGGCGCTGACGGTCGCAGCCCGGCCCGAACTAGAGCAGATTACCTTTGACTTTTTATGAAAGTCAAAGGTGGCATTCAGGCGAAAAACGCGGTTTTCGCCTGAATGTACGCCGCGTTGCGGCGGCTGCCGCTTTCGCGTCAGCAGAGCATTTTCAAAGAGAAAATGCTCTATGCCGGTAACGGAATCCTGAAGCATACACCTTTAACCCACTGTACCCGCTATGCTGCACCTGAGTGATTTGCGCGCTGCCTGCCAGTCTCTGTCGCAACGTTTTGACAACCTTTGGGGGCGTCTTTGACGCTGCCGCAGACCAGAAACGCCTGAGCGAGATCGAAGCGGAGCTTTCCCGCCCCGGCGTCTGGGACAAGCCCGAGGCCCTGACCCCCGTACTGCAGGAAAAAAGCCGTCTTGAAGATGAGCTCGACCGCCTGCTCCGGCTCAGGACCTGCCATGACGACATGCAGGAATGGCTGGCGCTGGCCTCGGAAAGCGAAGAAGCCGAAGCCCTGGAATCCCTGGAGCAGCAGCAGAAAGATCTCGCCGCGCTTCTGGACGAGACCGAGCTTGTGATGCTGCTCTCCGCGGAGGAGGACAGCCAGGACGCCATCCTGGAAATCCACCCCGGGGCCGGCGGCACGGAGTCACAGGACTGGGCCGAAATGCTCCTGCGCCTGTATACGCGCTGGGCCGCGCGGCGCAAATACGCTGTGGAGGAAATGGACTTTCTGCCCGGCGACGAGGCGGGCATAAAGAGCGTCACCCTGCGCATCGCGGGCCCGCACGCCTTCGGCTTTTTGAAGAGCGAGCGCGGCATTCACCGGCTGATCCGCATCTCCCCCTTTGACTCTTCCGGTCGGAGGCATACCTCGTTTGCCTCGGTGGACGTGATCCCGGATGCGGGCAAGGATATTGAGCTGGACATCAAGGAGTCGGATCTGCGCGTCGACATTTTCCGCTCCAGCGGCCCCGGCGGCCAGAGCGTAAACACCACCAGCTCCGCGGTGCGCGTGACCCACCTGCCCACCGGCATTTCCGCCCAGTGCCAGAATGAAAAGTCGCAGCATCACAACAAGGAGACCGCGCTGCGCGTGCTGCGGGCCCGCCTCTACAATCTGGAAGTGCAGAAGCGCGAAGCCGAGCGGCAGGCCCAGTACGCGGGCAAGGACGCCATCGCCTTTGGCAGCCAGATTCGGACCTATACCCTGCAACCCTACCGCCTGGTCAAAGACCACCGCACCGGCTCCGAGACCGGCGACGTGGACGCAGTCCTTGACGGCCAGATAGATCAATTCCAACACGACTACCTTTTGTACCGCCATGAACAGCAACGCTGAATTCGAGTCCCTGGCCCGCGAGCTGCAATCCCTGCGTCAGGAGCCCTGCAAGGACGCAGGAGCGCAGGCTCGCGAGGCCATGCTCGTGGTCCGGCTGGTCCGGGGCCTGTCCCGGAACCGCTGGCAGGAATTCTGCCGATCCTTTCCCTCCAGCCAATGGTGCGCCCTGCCCTTGTCCGAAAACCATGCGCTGAGCCGGGTGGCGGATCTGCGCCCGGACGTTCAGGGGCCGCTGCCCCCGGATCTGCCGCCGGACAGTCTGGCCAGGGCGCTGGCAGTGGAACTCTTCACAGCCCAGCTTAACCGCGAGATCCTCCGGCTCACCCGCAGCGGCGGGGAGCTGACCCTGATCTGCGCGGCCCTGTGCGAGCGCCAGCGGCTGCTCGTGGCTTTGGGCGAGGGCACGCTGAAGCGACTGGAAAGCCTGCTGGCCGAAACCCTGCACGAAGGTCTGGAGGCCTGCGACAGCCTGGGCAGTCTGGGGCCCGGACGCTATGCCCTGCTTTTGCCGGGCGTGGGCCTGTTCAAAGCCCGGCTGCTGGCGGAAAACCTGCAAACGGCCTTTGCGGCGCAGGCCCGGCCCCTGTTTCCGCAGGGCGGCATATCGGCCGGGGAAGGGCCCGTCTGCGCCCTGGGCATCACCTGCCTGCCCCACGACACCACAATGTGCGCCAAGGATCTGCTGGGCAAGGCCAATGAGGCCCTGAATACGGCTCTGCAGCAACAGGGCGTGCATATCCACCTGGAGACGAGCACCCCCCTGAATGAGCGCTCCACCCTGGTGCATTCCAGTGAAAAACGTTTTCTTTTTTTCGGTGGAGAATAATCATGGCACTGAACAGCACATTGAGCGTAGCGGTCTTGAGCGGCAAAGGCGGGGTCGGCAAAACCAATGTTTCTCTTAATCTGGCCTGCGCGCTTTACCAGGCGGGCTTCAAGGCCCTGCTCATGGATTGCGATCTGGGCCTGGCCAACCTGGACGTGCTCCTGGGCATCACGCCGGAAGGCAATTTGCAGAACGCCCTCCTGGGCGAGGCGGCGTTGAGCGAAGTGCTCTACCCGGTGGAACCTGAGGGCTTTGACGTGCTGCCGGCAGCCTCGGGCGTGCCCGAGCTCACGGAAATGAGCCCGGATATACGCGACTTGCTGCTGCAGCGCCTGGAGCCTGTGCTCGGCAACTACGACTATATCTTCATGGATCTGGGCGCGGGCATCTCCGAGACCGTGCAGACCTTCGCGGCCATGGCCGCGGCGCGCATCGTGGTCATCACGCCCGAACCCACCTCGCTGACGGACAGCTATGCCCTGATCAAGGTGCTCCATAACCGTTTCGGCATGCGGGATTTTATGGTCCTGGTCAACCAGGTGGCCTCGCCCGGGGAGGCGCAGGCTTCTTTTGAAAAGCTTGATGGAGCCTGCCGCCATTTTCTGCATCTGGAGCCTGTGTTGCTGGGTCATGTGCGCAATGACAACAAGCTGCCCGAGGCCGTGTGCCGCCAGCAACCGTTGATGCGCTTTGCGCCGGGCTGCCCTGCGGCCCGGGACCTGCAATCCCTGGCCGCCCGTCTGCAACGCATACGCCTGGGCATGGCCGACTGGCTGGCTGCGCGCAAAATACTCCAGACCGTGCCGCAATAGCCGGGCTCCGGCTTTTAGAGCGTTTTGCTAATGAAATTAGCGAAACGCTCTGGCGACAGCGTTAGCTGGCGCCCGCGCCGAATGAGCGTCCAGACCGCGTTCTGGACGCGAAATGATGGCAGCGAAGTGATTGAAAATGAATATTTTCAATCAGAAAATGCTCTAGATGGGCGCTCCGGCGCGACTGGCCGCCGTGGACGTGCCGGAGCAGTTGACGTTGCCGTTGACGGACAGATTGCCGTTGATGGTCAGGTTGCCGCGCTGGGTGCGGTTGGCCGTTTCGTCCACCGTGCCGGAACCGCCGCCCTGGCCGCGCGTGGTGACGTTGCCGTTCTGGAAAATCTCCGGGGCTTCGATGGTCACCTTTTCCGCGCCGCGCACCAGCACTTCTTTTGCCTCCACGGTCCAGACCTTGCCCGCCTTGGTCTTCACATTTTCCGGCGTGAGGGTCACGACCTGCTTTTCCTTGTCGATTCTGATTTCGCAGCCGTTCTCAAGCTGGATGACAAATTCATTGATGGCCGCCCTGGGCGCGTTCTTGCCCATGCCCCAGCGGATATTGGAGATGTAGGGATAGTTCGGATCGCCGTCATAATAGGCCAGGTCGCAGAGCGTCCCTTCCTGCGGCGGGCAGACAACGCCCCGATCCGGGCCGCCCCACAGCACGGGCAGAGCCACGCGCGGCACGACAGGCTCGTTTTCGTCCACCGTTTCATCATTCCGCAGGGGTTGCACGTCGGCAAAATACTGGCCGTCAGAAGCATAGACGCCGACCACTTTCGCCTTTCTGGTCATGCGGTAATAATGGCGCAAATCGGGCATTGCCAGTTCCACCATTTTGCGGAAGGTCTCAAACAGATCGCGCTTGACCTCTTTGTCTTCCATATCAGCACCAGCCGGGGTCCTTGCCGTAGGTAACAGTTGTCGAGTTGCCGCCGTCCTTGAGGGTATGAACCACGGCCAGGGCGCGGGTTGTGAGGTCCAGGCCGCGCCGGGTGTCCGTGATATGGACAAGGCGGCTGTGCGTCAGGCCCGGTTGCAGGACGGAAACGACCACGCCCACGCCGTCCGGGGTCTGCGGCGGCTCGTGGGCGATCAGGGTTTCGCAGGTGCGGATGCCGCAGGCCGGGCCGGGTTCGTCACCCGCGCTCCAGGTGAGGCCGCTTGCCCCCAGCCATACGGCATGGCGGCTCATGTCATGGCCGAAGGCGCGTTCCAGCGTGGCGGAAAGCTGCCTGATTGCCCGCGCCACGGACACGCCGGAAAAGACCTGATACGGCAAAATATCCTGCGGCACGTCCACCCTGCCCACGGGCAGGCCGGTTGCGGCCAGGAGCCGTTTCGCCACAGCGTCCGCCGGCTCGCGATAGAACGATTCCCTGACCGTGGTTGTGACCAGGGCCTTTTCCCTGCCCACGGCCTGCACTGTAAGGGCGTCCGCGTCTTCGGCATCCGCGCCGGGCTGGCCGATATTCTCAATCGTGCCTTGCCATTCCTGCCAGTAATTGGCCTCGCCGCGATAGCCGAAGCGCAACGCTACCGGCTGCCCGACGGCAAGCCGCGCCCGCACCTGCCCTTCCGGGTCCGGGATGGCGACTTTGGCCCGGCTGACAACCGCGCTGCGCCGGAACACAAGCTCAATGAGCGGGCTGCGCAGAATCTGCGCCGGGCCCACGTTGCAGCGTATATTCAGCCCTTCAATCACAGATACCCCTCGGTCGCGCGTCCTTGCGCGACCCTCGGGGTCGCTTGCAAGTGACGCGGCGCTTGCGGCGCTCCGCTACGCGGTTGCCCGCATCCATGCGGGCAAATACCGGCCATGCACACATCATTGCAAATTGCCTCCTATGATCGCCTGCGGCCCGGATTCGTCCCTGGCCGGATCATTTCCCTTGTTGGCCTGGTTGCTCTGGTCTTTCAGTTCGCCGGGCGTGGGCGTTTTGGCCGCAGCCCGTTCAACCTTGAGTATGGGCGGATTGTGTTCCACAAAGGCCAGCGATGCCTTGATTTCGTCCGTCTGCATGTTTTCCGCGCTGTCCAGTTTGGCGAAGACCACGCGCCGGACGCCACGCGCCAGAAGGTGTCGGTTGGTCACTGTGAAAATCTGCGGATTGGCCTTGCCGTCCGCCTTTTTGAAGTAGTCGTTCAGGATGCCCAGCTTGTCATAACAAGTGCCGGTTTCGTCTGTGGTGAGATAGAGCGAAAGGCTGATGTCGGCATCCTCCCAGCCCTGCGGGGTCTTTTTCTTGCCGCTGGCTTTGTCCACCTTCTGTTCGTCAAAACGCACGGAGCAGCCCACGCGCAGACTGTCCAGAATGCCCGGCAATACCTCGCCGTCAATGCGGACAATGCCGTCTTCAAAGGTAAGCAACTTCATGCTGAACGCTCCCATCCGGCGCAAGCTTTGATGCCATGCAAGGAAGGCGCGCTTTTGCGTGGGGAGTGGACTCTTTTTGTCCATGACCCGCAGCAAAAGCAAAGCCTGACGCCGCAGGGCGCAAAGATCGCGCCGGATTTCATGCCAGCGCCCCCGTTTTTTCCAATATCGCGGCGTCAAGCTCGCTGCAAAAATCCCTGCCGTTCTGGACATTCGGCAAGGTGATATTGGCGATATGCACGGTCCAGGTCTGCCCGGCCGCGTCCTGCCGTCTGCCTGTCAGTTGGCGCTCTTTCGCCTCGGCCACTTCCTGCGGCATGTCGGGGGCGGCCGGGATTTTCGGGGCCTGCGGCCTGATTTCCGGCGTCTGCTCATTGCCCCAGAGACTGCCCCACCAGTTGCCCAGACCGTCCCGGATGCTCTGGAACTTGCCGCTGATGTTTTGCAGGAGGGAGGGAAAACCGGCGTTCACGCCCTCGGAAAGCGTGGTCATCAGGCGTGAACCGGAGAGCGTAAGGGTGGAGAGCGGCCCCTCCCGCGCGTCCGAGAAGGGCAGGAGATTGCGCACCTTCTGGAAGACGCCCTTGACGGAATCCACCAGGCCGGAGGCGGCGGACAGGATGCCCTCTTTCAGAGTGTCAATCAGGCGCAGGCCGGAATCAAACAGGTTGATGCCTGAAAGCCATTCCATAGCCTGCGCCCAGGCGTCGCGTATCCAGTCGCCAATCCTGAAAAAGTCGGCAAAGGCCATCAGGGAATCGCAGAAATTGTCCCATATCCGGCGGCCCATTTCCGCCGCCGTTGCCCAGTCCCCGGTCAGGAGCGCGATAACGCCACGGAATATGGCAATCAGGGTATCAATGCCGCGCACCACGTTGGCAATGACTGTGGCCACGCCCTCCAGCGCCCAGGAAAGAAAGGTGCCCAGGATTTCGCCCAAACCGCGCGCGTCCGCCGCCGCGCCCCGCATTTCGCCGCCGAATACCCTGCCTATCAGTTCGCCCAGGGAATCAAAAAGGTCACGGATTTTGAGAATGGCCGGAGCCAGGGCCGTGGTGACGCCATCGAAGTTCAGGGCATCCCATATCCCGGCGAAAAATTCCTTGATGCGGTAGCAGATTTTGGCGACATTGATGACCAGATTTTCCAGCCCGGCGGCGCTGATGTCCTGCGCCAGTTCGCCCCTGATGGTGAACACGCTGCCCTTGAGGCTGTCGAAAATGGCGATGACACCGCGCACAACCAGCTTGATTTTTTGCCACCAGCCGGAAAGCAGCGTGGCGATGCCGCCAAAATCCGTTTTCCAGGCCGCATAGAGCAGCCCGGCAACGGCGATGAGCGCCCATACGGGCGCGCCCAGGCCCAGCAGCGCGGTCTTGATGCCCAGAAAAACCTTGCCCACAAAGGGCGCGGCCCTGGTGACGGCCCACATTCCGGCGGCAAAGGCGGTTACGGCAATGACCGCCGTTGCCAGCGTACCGGCAATTTTGAGAACTGCCGCCCCTACCCTTGTCTGCGCGAACCGGTCAAACAGGCGGAGAAGCCCGGTCAGGGCATCCGCCACGGCGCGGACAACGGGCAGAAAGACCTTGCCGATGGTGATTTGCAGGGATTCCCAGGCGGAACCGAGGCTGCGCATGGAGCCGGCCAGGGTATCGTTCATCTGCGCGGCCATCTTGTCGCAGGCCCCGCCGGATTCCCTGATTTTCTGAATATATTCAACCAGAGCGCCGGTGCCGCCCTTTTTGATCAACTCCGCGAAACCGGCAATGGCTTCCTCGCCGACCACGGTTTTCATGGCCGCTATCTGCTGGGCGCTGCCCATGCCCTGGAGCTTTGCCGCAAGCTCGCCCAGGATGCCCACCGGGCTTTTGAGGTTGCCCGCCTGATCCTGGAGCGTCACGCCCAGCCTTTGCAGAAGCTCCGTTGCTTCCTTGCTGGGCGCGGCCATTTTGTTGAGCATGGCCTTGAGCGTGGTGCCGGCCTGGCTGCCCTTGATGCCCACATTGCCCAGCAGGCCCGCCATTGCGGCGGTTTCCTCAATGGACAGACCGGCGGTTCGGGCCACAGGGGCGACGTATTTCATGGTGTCGCCCAGAAGCTCCATATTCGTGTTGGCCGTGGCGCAGGTCATGGCCAGCACGTCCGCCGCGCGGCCCATTTCGGCGGCTTCCATGCCGAAAGCGCCGAGGATGTCGGAGGAGATGTCCGCGGCCCGGCCAAGGTCTGTGGCGGTGGCGGCGACCAGATTGAGAACGCCGGGGAGCGCGTCTATATTCTGCCTGGCCGAAAAACCGGCCATTGCGAGATATTGTTCCGCCTCGCCCACCTGGACGGCCGTAAACTGCGTCGTAGCGCCCAGTTCGCGCGCCTTCGCCTCCAGCGCCTTGAGTTCCGGGCCGGTAGCGCGGGAGACAGCGCCGACCCTGGCGATCTGGTCTTCAAACCCGGCGGCGGTTGCTACGCATTTGCCGAACGCGCCGAGCATGACCCCGGAGGCAAAGGCAACCGGCCCCATTGCGAGGGCCAGCTTGCCCATGCGATCCCCAAGGCCGAGGCTTGCGCCGTCCACCGCTTTCATGGCTGCCTTGATTTTTCTCAGCGGCCCGGAGATAAGGTCAACCAGCGAAAGCGTGGCGAATACGGAAAAGACCTCCATAGTTTAGTCCTTCGCGGGCTTGCCCCAGAAGCTGTTGGCCATGCCTGTAAAGAAGCGGCGTTCCATCCAGACGGCCCGGCGCACCTGTTCCAGCCAGTCCTCCAGGCCATCAGCCGGAGCGCAATGCAGCCAGAACAGGATCAGGGCGTCGCCCTGGCCGTAGCCGTCCGGCTCCGTCAGTTTCCCAGGTCGGCGCTGATGCCCACGCCCTTGATGATGGCCGAGGCAAAGGATGTGGCGATGCCGGGATACTCCTCCAGACGCTCCGTGAACGCCTGGCGATCATCGGGATGAATCACGTCAAAAAGGAGGTTTTTGGCGGCCTGCGCGGGGTTTTTGGCCGCCTTGTCCTGCAATCGCTGAATTTGCGTTTTGGTCGGCTTGGCGAAACGGAACGTCAGGGAAACGCCCTGCGCCTCGTCCGCGGATTCCCCGGCCCAGGGGTCTTCAAAAGCGTGGGTGAAGGGCACATACTTGCGGCCGGTTTCCTGCTTGTCTTCCATGATTGAATCCTCCATGCGTTGTGCGGCCATGTGCGCCGCGATTTCGGGTTGCCCTGTAGGAATACCTGAAAGAAGGAATCCACGCCCGCAAAGGGCGCGAACCATGCGAAGAATTTTCAGGGGGGAATATTTGAAGGGCCGCCCCTTGCGGAGCGGCCCCTGGCGCTGCTTACTTGTCCCCGCTCACCAGGTCATGGAGGATGTTCAGCCCTTCTTCAATATCCCGCGTCCACCACTCAAGGCCGCGGAGCGCCTTGTCATGCAACAGGGCCACGGTGGCGTCCGGCTTGTGCGCCAGGGCGGCGCAGGCCACGGCGAGGAAGGCCGCGCGTTCTTCCAGTTCATAGATGCCGTCAACCACAGTGCCGGGCACCTTCCCGGCCACGGCGCTCACAGCACGCCCCCGCGCTGGCGGGCGCGCTCCACGCGCTTGCGCGCGGCCTCGGGCGAAGCGCCCACGGTCTTGCCGATTTCCCGCCAGGTGCAGCCCATGCGCCGAAGCTCCACCATGCGCCGAAGCGCCCGTGGGCTGTTGGTGCGCCGCCAGATGCGGTCGGCCTCGCGCAAGCCGGCAAGGTACGCGGCCTTGCGCTGTGCCTCCACCACGGGGAAGGACTGGCCTTCGTCCAGCCCCTGACGGTAGCCGGCCTCGCGGGCGAGCTCCACGCGGCGTTCCCTAAGCTCGCGCAAGAGCCGGGCCAGCATGGCCCGGAAATCCCGCGCGCGGGGCGTGTTCGCCAGCATGGAGAGGATATAGACGCCTTCTTCGGTGAAATGGCGCACTTCATAGCGCTTTCCGTCAGTAGACATCACCTTGATGCCAACTGCGTAACCCCTCAATTCTTTCTGATTTCTGCTGAAGAGGATATTGACGGATTTGGCGGGCTTGGCGTAGCCGAGTTGACGGCCGATTTCTTCCGAGGAAAAGAGGATTTGTCCATTGTTATCAACGAATTTCAGGTCGTTTTCATTGACGATGGACGTGGTTAGAGATAGGCTGTTTTCAGCCATTTTCACTACCTCCAGCGTAGTGGTTGGTTAGGCCCGGTCGAGCGTCGCTACCGCTTTTCCGGGCTGTTTTCTTTTTTGTCCCCGTTCCAGTTTGGATAGAGCTTGTCAAAGGCGCTCAATACGAGCTGCTTGACGCTTCGCCGCTCCTTTTTCGCAAGCTGCTTGATTTGCTCATGCTCCTCATCGGTAACAGGGAAATTGACCTGCTTCCGTGGCATTTCACCTCCTGTTGGTGAAAGTATAAAACTAGCTTTTAGCTAGTTGTCAAGAAAAATTGTCACGAAGAATGAGAATTAGGGATTGCGGCTGATGGCAGCATAACGTATTTTCCTGTTATGCCTTCTTGGCTTTCCCCTAGTATTTAGCTCAGTTAGAGGTCATAATCGCCCCAAAAACCTGACCACCTTTTCGTGCCATGCTGCCTGTTGAATCGGCCAAATTCATTACGAACCCTGACTATTTTGCCGTCCTCGTCTTTGTTTCGCCGCGTTCCCCTCAGTGGCCCTTTGTCTGGGCGCTCTGCCAAAAGGCGGAAGGAGTCAGCGAGGGCAAAGATTATTATATCGCCGCCTTCCTGCTCAAGGAATACTCTATCCGCATCCTCGCCTCCATTTGCCATATCACGCAAGAATGGAAAACAGCCCACCTTTTCGTAAGGCAGAAGGAGATAGGCCATATTTATAGCATACGATGGCTTGACTGCTATTTTAAATCATTAAAATGTGCGAATCCCAATGCGTGGTGCTTCGACCTGACGAAAGAGCCTGAAAAATTGTTCATCCCCAGTAACTACACCATCACAATCAATCTTGAGTCGGACGCGCTTGCCGAAGATCAACCCGAGAGGAAAAGACACAATAATTTATATATATGCCCATGCAAACAGCTTTCAAGCTATAAGTGGGGCAGTATTGAAATACCAATTAATTTGAAAGACCAGTTTCAGGCATTTGCGGTGGAAAGAGGCATGGCGGACTACCCGAATTTTGATATTAATAATTTTAAACAATCAACGGTAAATATTTAGATACAATCTTATATAGCAAATTAAGGTGCAAAATATGAATCGGACTGAACGCTACGCTGAATTTAGCAAATTCCAGGCAACGGGGAAAGAAGTTATCGAAGGTTTAGAAAGCAAATACGGTACTACGTTCAGCAAATACTATTCATTTTATATTACACCAAAGGGTAGATACGGTGGAAATGATAAAACAATTTTTGAATATTTCTACGGGGAACGGTTCTATGACAGAACGGTGAGGAGATCACTCGTAGAATGTGGTACGACAATGTTATATCAACGCCATGACGATGGTTATGTGTCGTGCCTATTATATCCGGCTAAACCTGAAAATACATCACGTATTGAAGATTTTATTTTCTTAAATCGACATCTTTCGCCGGAGAAAATAACAACAAACCTATTGGAAAAACATTTTAAATATTTTATATCATATATGAAGGTTACAAGTTTAGATGGGGGTCCATCTTTATGGGATAGGTTTACTATATGGCGGCTTATGCTTTGTAACCAGACTGTGCAGGACGGAAAAGCTATGCCTATAAAAATACTTTCTTATATATCGTCGATTATTAAATTTGGACTAACAGTTGGCCTTAGTGGCTTTATATTATACTTAATTCAACTATTTTTTCTAATCCTACGCCAACAATAAGTATTTATTATCTATAAGATATTTAGAAATGTCGTACTCCATAAACGTTCATCTTCTGTAGGAAAATCTAATCTCTGACTGCGAGCCCGGCGGCGTATCCGCCGGGCCGCATCAAAAAAGCCCTCTGCGATTGTCGCGCCAGCCGTTGGCGAGTCTGCGAGCCTTGCGGTAGCCGTTAGCGGCTCCGCCGCTTACGGATAGCGACAGCGATTTCTTTGTGTCGCATGTCAAGTAACTAATTGCTGTCTTCATCCGTAAGCCGCTGAAGCGGCAACGGCTGAAGCACGGATGGCGACAGCGGTTGCGTTGGCTGGCTGCTGAGGTAGCTCACTGCTGTCTTCATCCGTAGCTTCCTTCGTCGCAACGCCTGAAGCAAAGAACGCCTATTTACTGGCGGATGAGGCCGCACAGCGGGCACATCCACACGAGGCGCCAATGAGCGCGAGGCGCAGGCGGTGCCCGCAGGTGGGGCACTCCTGGGCCGACGCGCCCGGCATCATGCCGTCACCTTGGTGATGGTGGGCATTTCCGGCCACGGGGTCAGCTTGCCGCCGCCGTCCCAGGGGGCTCCCGGCTGGTGGTTGAGCTCCCGGATGGCCTTGCGGTAGGCGTTGACTGCTGCGCGGTCCTCATCACTTATGGGGTAGTCTGAGGTTGTCAGCTTGTCTGTAGCAGTCAACCTTGCCTCGCAGGCCATGCGCAGCAGCTCAAAGCGCTCGGCCTCGGTCTCCGGGTCCGCGAGCCATGCCGCGCGCTCTTCCGCCGCCTTTGCCGCGCAAATCTTTTCCCACGCCTCTTGTGAGATCAGCCCCTCGGCCAGCTTCGTCTCCGCGTCCTCCTCGCGCCAGACCGAGCCCTGGCCGATTTCCGGGTCGTAGAGGTTGACGGTCACGGGATTGGCAGCCGCCAGCGGTGTTGCCATGCGCCGGGCCGAGAAGAGCGCGGGTGCGGTCTGTTGGCTCACGGCTTTTGCGGGGTCGTGGTATTGAAGGATGACAACGCCCTGCCCGCCAGGAGTGAAAGAATTGTTATTATCAAAGCGGATGCGCCCGCCCCCGCCGTATCCATACTGTCGAAGGCAAAAAACCGAAGGGACGTTGATGTCATAATTATTATTGGTGCTGGAAGTTATCCAGCCCTGCCCAGGGTTGACCCACTCGCCGTGGGCAAGGTCGTCCGGGGCCTTGGTGTAACTCCCGCCTTTGGCAACAAGGTCGACAAAATGCGTGTCTCCGCCATGGGTGGCTTCATTTGCCGCCGTTGTACCCGGCTGCTGCGCCTGCGCGTTTGTAACCGGAGTGCCGCCGGTTCCGATGACAACTGAAACAGTTTCATCTTTTTCAAGCCAGCGGAAGGTATCGATCCTGCCGCCGGGCGCGTTGGAATACACAAGCATGGAGCCGCCTGCCGTGTGAGCATAGCCGCCCGCCCCGCCCCCGCACATCTGGATGCGGTACCAGCCGGTCACTGGGGCGGCCCATTCACAGGACTCGGTGATCAGCGTCTCGGCGTTGAGCTGGAGGTTGCCGCCCAGTTCGGGAGTGACGGCCAGCACGTCGGTCTCGCCGTTCCGGCCCTCCACAAGATGCAGGCCCGCGCCCACGCGGATGGCGCCGCGCCGCTCCGCAGTGGGCGGAGCATCATCCAGCTTTGCGGCAAGTGATGTGCCAAGGGAGAGCAACGTCTGGCCCTGTTCCGTCACCAAGGCCGCTGTTATGGCCTGCGCCTGTTCCGTGGCCGTGGCGCGTTCCCGCAAGGCCGTGATGGCTTCATCGGCGGCGTCCGCCTGCGTCAGACAGGCGGCAAGGGCCGTGTCTGTGGTTCGGGCGTGGGCGTCCAGTTTTTGCAAAGACTGGCGGATGCGCGGGCAATCATCCTCCAGCATGTTCTTTTCATCCGGCAACGGCAGTTCAAGGTAGTTTGTCTTGCGGTCTATCATGGTCTGGCTCCTACACGGTCATAAAGCGCAGGTCATAGAGCATGGGCCGGGCGCTGATGGTGCCCTTGAGGGTAAGGCGCAGCTTCGCCATATCCGCCTGCGCAATCGTCTTGCTGAAGGTGTACTCCACATAGCCATTCCCCTGCGGGGTGGTGGCCTCCGGCGTCATGGCCCGCCACTCGCCGCCGTCCAGCTGGATTTCCGGCACAACCGACGCGCCGGAGGGGATTTCCGCACAATAAATGAGAATGGCCTTTGTCGCGCCCGTGGCCTTGACGCTGCGGGCGTAATACGTGCCTTCCGATTCCAGACTGCCGGCCAGAATTTGCGAGCCTGGCCAGAGAACCGGGCTTGCGGTCACATCGCCGGAGAGTTTCGCCTTGACCTGAATCTGCCCCGTCTGCGCGGCGGGGAGGCGCACCGGCTGATCCTCGGCCACAGTCATGATCGAGCCGTCCGGCAGTGTCAGCTCGTACTCCACACGACTCTGGGAGGACGGGGTTTCAGCCAGGGCAAGCAGGATCAGGTCTGTCGCGCCCTGGACGGTGGCCGCGCCAAGCGTGAGCGTGTTCACGCCGGAGGCGAAATCGGCCCCAAGGAGCCGGAAAGTCAGATCGCGGGCCTGGTGCGCCGTCCAGGTGGAGGCATTGGAGGAGGAAAGCAGAACGCCGGCAACGTATGACTGCGCGGCCACCCATTGCTGATGGGTAGCATCGTATTCGCCCATTTCAGCCACCGCAAGCGCCGTGTCCGCGTCATTGCAAAGAATGACCAGGGCGTATTCCGTGCCGGCGGCCAGAGCGACAGGCGCATCAAAAAGGATGCGCGTATGGCCGCCGCCGGTAACGACAATGTTTTCAGGCGGCACAATGGCCTCGGCCAGAACCGTGCGGGTGGGCAGCCCGTTTGAGCATTCGCGGAGTTGCACACGCACCCCGGCAGGCCCCTTGGCGGTAAACCACAGATCCGCTCCCGCCACCTGGGCGGCGGCATCCAGCGTGAACGTCTGGGCCAGAGGGTCAATATTGGTGTTGGTCACGGTTTGCACGGAGCGGTATGTGGTGACCTCCAGCGTGCCCTGACCGACAAAGGTCGCCTGCGCCGTGGAACCATTGCCGCGAAACTCCACCAGCTTGGCCCCGGCGGGGATGTTGGGCGGGATGGTAAAAACGCCGGCCATCTTGCCCTCGGCATCGGCTGTGAGCGGGCCGTCCTTGGGCTGGACGCTCACGCCGTCAAAGCTGATTTCCGTGAGGTTTTCGCCCGGCCCGAAGCCCTCCAGAGTAAACGCCACATCAATCTGCCGCAAATGGCTTATGGCCTGCTGCGTGGTTCCGGCCATTTCGGTCGACCAGGAAACGTCCCGCACCGTCTGGCCATGCTGCGGATGGTTTGGCGCGTATATCTGGCGGTAAAAACTGCGCGTCACAGGGCTTGTCCAGGCGGACGCCTGTTCCAGCCAGCGGTCAACCGCCGGAGTGAGCGTTGCCCTGCCCGGCAGGATGGCGAATGCCATGTACGGGTTGACCTTCATTGCCCCGGTACGCAGAGGCTGATTAATCAGGACGGACACGGAAAAATTGCGGGCGGTGGCCTTCAGGATGTCATCCGAAAGGCCATAGGCGCTCGCGGTAATGGGCAGGGTCAGAAACCCATTGACGATCGCCGCCGTCTGCTCAATGCCCTGGTCACGCATGGAATCGTCCAGAAGCGGATCGACCGCCAGCCCGACCTTCGCCCCGGCCTCGCGGGTGGCGGCGTCCGACTCAAGACGCTGCCGGGCAATCTCTCCGAGCGCGTATTCCAGACGGGTGTTCAGCATCTCCAGATCGGAGAAGCTGTAGACACGGATGCCGTCATTGATCACCTGCCGCTTGTCAGGCGATCTCCATGTCTGGCGGACGCTGGCCACGGCCAGCAGCGTTTCCGGCACGGCCGGGCTTTTGGCGTTGTATTCCGCCGGGACGCCCTGCACCCACGAAAAGACGCCCTCGCAGGAGAGGCACAGCCGGTCGATGCGGGGCAGCGCCTGGTTGTAGCTGACCATGATGCCGCTGCCCGCCACGGCCCCGGACACGAAAAAGCCGTCATAGTCCAGGTCTTCCGGTTCAAGGCTCTTGTCCAGGTAGGTATATTTGACCTGAATCGTGGAGCCGGGGGCAGGCTCATTGCCGGGCGGAAACCAGTCAACCGCATCGCCTGTGCGCTTGTAGTCCGTGCCCGGTTCATAGACCGTGTCGCCCTGGCGCACCTCGACGATGCTCATGACGGAGGTATCAGGAAGCGCGTCCGAACAGCCGGAATACGAGCCATGCACGATGCTCGCCGTCTTTTCCAGGGTGACGCGCAGGGCCGCAATGCTGTGGATGGGCGGATGCGCCACGTTGATGCGCTGGCGCGGACTGCCGTCAGCCTCGATGACCTCGGTATCCACAAAACGCAAATCGGGCCGGGCGTCAAAGGACACGCGGCGGGAGGTCTGCAATTCAACCCCAAAGCCGTTCACTCGGCAGCGCCCTTCGGAAACGGTGTAGATCTGTGCGCCGCCTTCGGCGTCCTCGGCCTGGCGGACGACGAGACCGGAGCAGACATACGTTCCGCCGCCCGTGGAATCGCGGTCATAGCGGGCGATGCCCTGGTTAAAGGAATCGAGGTTGGGCGGGGTTTCCCTGGCCCTGGGCACGCCGTCGTCTATGGCATGAACGGGGTAAAAATCACCGTTGCCAAGGCTTGCGTCGCCGTCATGCGTCCACACGGCTTCAACCTTTCTGCGCCAGGCTCCGGGTTCGCCCTCGCCGCGTGAGCCGATGGCGGGATTGTACAGCGCCGGGTCTTCCAGCTCGGAGACGATCTCCTCTTTCAGCCGGATGCCCACGGCCACGCTGCCCCGGGTGGGGATGACAAGGCTTGCCTGCTTTACCGGCCAGATGGCTCCCGCAAGATAGATAAGACCGGCTTCGGCCACGACCTGCCCGGTCCGGGCGTTGACCGTGATCTGGGCGTCCAAAATGATGTCGCCGTCCTTGTACAGACTGTCGCCAAGGGACTTCAGGCGGGCCGCGAAGATGCTTTGCAGCTCGTTCATCTCCGACGCCTGGGTGCCGTAGCCGTCCCGCAAAAGAAGCTCGGTGTAGCTTTTGGCAGGATCGTAGCGGTTCCAGTAATTGTCTATTTTTCTGCCGTTGTTGGTCTGCATGGCGTACCCCCTAAATGGGCAAAACAAATTCAATGGTCTGGCGCACGCTGGGAGACCTGTTGATGGGCGGCTGGAAAATCTGCGCGGCCACCAGCAGGCCGGGGCTCTTGATGTCGGAAGGCAGGAAATAACGCTGCCCAGGCGGCAGACCTTCTTTCACTTCGGTATCCATGAACACGCCGATTTCCCGAATGATGGCGTTGCTGGCGTCCGCGAAATTGTAGTTGACGCGGACGTAGAGGTAGGGGCTCGGCCCGGCAACGGACGTGTAGCGGGCCTCCTGCACGTCCCCGTCCGCGCCGGCGGCCACGGGGATAACGATGTCGCCCTCATCATCCGGCTCCACAAAGCCGATGGTGGCGGGCGTTCTGCGGCCAAGCTCGTTGACGAGCGCGGTGGCATTGACCAGGCTGGGCAATGTCGCATCTTCGCCGTCCCATGCCGCGTCACCGCTGCCCCAGGCCAGATGGATGGGCCGCGAGGAAAGCGCCAGGGCGATGGCGGCCCGGCCTGTTTTGGTAAGGGTTGCAAGACTCATTCTGCGTCGCTCCTTGTTGAAATTTCGGTGAGATAGTCGCTCCAGCGCCGATTGGCATAGGAACCGAGCCAGCCCTTTTCATGCAGCGGCTGCGCATGGACATGTGCGATGTGGAGAACGGCCTGCTGCGGGGGCTGCGGCGCGAGCGTGGCCGCAGGCAGAGCAAGTGCGGCATGTGAGGCGAGACGCGGCTGTGGGGATTCTGGCCGGCCCATTTGGGCGCGGGCCACAGACTGCACGCGGACGGGACAGAGATCGGCAAGCCAGCGCCGTTTTCCCCACTGTCCTTGCCAGCCGCGTCCGCGTAGCGGGCTTGTCCGGCAGGTCTGCCGGGAAGCCCCGGCGCACACCGGGACGCGAGGACTCACGGGAGGTGTGGCCAGAATGGTTTTGTTCCGCCATCTCTCCAGGATTTCCAGCTCCCGCCGTCCGGGGTTCGCGCCCCACGCATCTCCCCAGCGTGAGCCCTGATAGATGGTGGCCGTTGGGCGGCCATAGCAGGCGTTGATGTCGCCCCATGTGCCGTCGCCGTTGAAGGATACCGGCTCGCCCGGCTCCCTGCTGTCACCGGGCCAGGAGAAAACCGCCTCCACCCTGGCCCATTCGCGCTTCCGCATTTTCCACCTGGGCAGGATGCGATCCCAGGTGGCGGACTTCTGCCACGGTCTTTGATCCCAGCCGCCATGCCAGGGCCAGGATGCCGTGGTGCGGACGCACCAGTGCAGGGAGACAATTTCGCCCACGGTAAAGCCGTGGTTGCGGGGATACGCTTCGCTCCAGAAAGAGCGGCTCCAGACGGGACGATCAAGATAGGGCGCAAGAAAGCCGGTGGAGCTTTCAATGCCCAGCCCGGCTCCGGTCACGTTCCACACTTCCGACTGGAAGCGATGGGCCATGCCGAAAGAGACTACCACGCCCGGATTGTCCTGGCTTTCATAATCAACGCCGGAAAAACGCGACCAGAAGCCCTGGCTCCAGCCGTGGGCGCTCTTTTCCCCGCTCCAGACCGCCGGGTTGAGGTTGTAGGTATCGGTGTAGATTCTGGCCAGAACCGAGCGGGCCGGCTTGTACTCGTTGACCAGCCAGATCAGCGCGTCCAGATCGTTGAGCAGGGTTTCCTGCTCCGCCTGGCTTACGGGAACCTTGAGGCCGATCTGAAATTCCGCCCAGCGCGAGGGCTGATAGTCCCGCAGATTCTCAATCTTCAGGCTTTCAAAACCGTAAAAGCGCAGGATTTGCGGCAGCCCCTGAACCTTGCCGCCCAGCATGTGCCAGGCATAGGCATTGACGACGCGCCGCCTGAATTGCGCGGCGTTTTCCCGAACATGGCGCACCAGTCCCCGGCTTGTGCCAAAGCCGGGGATCAGAACATCTTCGCAATGCTCCGGGAACCATTGCTGGCGGAAATACAGGATGTCGTCCCGCGTTTCATCCAGGCTGTGCGCCTTCCCCCGAACGAGCGCGGAGAGCGGCCCCGGCGTGTGGATAAGGGGCCAGCGCAGCACGTCCCGGAAGTAGCGCCAGAACTCGGAAGCCATCAGATTTCCTCCGCCATCGTGGTGGAAAGCGCCAGGGATTCGAGCCGCGCCACGCCGTCCGCCGGAACGCTGATGACTGCCTGCGCCGGGCTTGCCCAGGTGACGCGCTTGACGCCGGGCACGGCCATGACCGTGTGCGTCAAAAGGTCAGGGGTCATGTCCTGCCCGATTTGCAGGGCGGATACGTCCGCAAGCGGGCTGGTTTCGGCAAAGAGCGCGCGGATGCGGGCCTCGGCCTGCGCCACAATGGCGGCGGGATCGCCGCCGGTGTATTCAAGTTCGCCGCTGATGGCGCAGGGAATGGCCGCTGGGCCTTTGACCAGCCAGTCGTCGTTGATGGGCACGTTGGGCGCTATGGCCGCGCGGACTTTTTCCAGAAGCGCCTCGGTGGGCAGCACATCCGCGCCCCGGACAACAACGTCAACCGTACCCTGGCCGCGCGGATGCCGGTCAAGGATGCTGACGCTGGTCACGCCCGGCACGGACAAGGCCCAGGCCATATAGGCGTATTTGGTGCAGCCGTTGTTCGCCTGCCATTGCAGGGCGTAGCGTTCCCGAAGCTGCGCGTCCGTCTCCTCGTTCGCCCCTTCCTCCGTCAGCCAGTCCGCCGGATTCGTCACCCCGGCAATGCCTTCCACCGGCGTCACCAGTTCGCAAATCTGTCCCGCGCTTGCGTTGGCGCTCGCGCCGTAGTCCTCCGCCTCCACCGGCACGTCCACACAGGCGGCGTCGGCGGGCAGGACGGCATCAGCCAGGCTGCTGTAACGGTACACCTGGCCAATGCCGTCCGGGAGAGTGCGGACAATGCGCCGGGCCGGGATGGCAACATTGCCCGCAAGGGAGGAGGAGCGCAGAAAGCGCACATTGCCCCTGGCCTTGGTGGCCGGGCGGCGGGAGAGATTGACGCTTGCGGCGTGGCTGTCCAGCCAGTCGCCGGTTGCCGTGGCCGGAACGGCCTGCTGCATCAGGCGCTGCAAGAGCGCGTAGATCTGCCAGTAGCCCCAGCAGTAGATCTCCAGCAGACCGCGCACCACGCCCTTGTTGAGGTTGAGCCGCGCGGGCAGCCAGCCTTTGGCGGCAAACTCGTCCTGCACCTTCTCGACATGGGCGAAGACCGAGGCCCGGACGTCCTCAATCGTTCGGGAAACACGCGGCAAAACTGTCATTTCTTGGCTGGACATCTTCGACCACCAGTTCCATTGTCAGCTTGTTGAACCGCAAAACCAGGTTCAGCGGCGTATCCTCGTCGATGAAACGCCAGAAGACGTGCGCCGTGATGCTTGTTTCATCCCAGCGCGTCACCGAGCAACGCACCGAGCCGACAACCACACGCGGGTCTTCCTCCACGCGCATGATGATTTCCGCTTCCAGGGCCGCCCGGTTCGCCGCCGTGGACTCCTCCAGAATCCAGTCGTGAATCAAAGACCCAAAGGACGTGTCGTAGAACAGGCCGCCCAGCCGGGTAAAAATCCGCAACACAATGTCCTGGACGCCGGTTTCAACACCGTCCGTCAGCACAAGCTCGCCGCTGGCGGCGACGCGGGCTTGTCCGCTGGCGTCAAGGGCGATATCCTGCCCCCACAGGTCGGTCGTCGTGTTGTTCATGGGGAAAATTTAGCGCGGACAAAAGAAAAGCGCCCGGAAAGGGCGCGGAATATGCGAGGAAAATATGGATGATTTTGACGATAAGCGGGCGGGTCAAGTCTTCCTGGAATGTTCTAATTTACTCTCTGGAAAGTCGGACCGGGAAATTGCCATTATCGGCGTTGCCTATATTGAAGACATCCTGACAAGCATGCTTGAAGCTAGGATTATCCCCGGCGGTATAGACCTGAAGCGAGTAGATTCTTTTTCCTTCAAACTCAAACTTGCCCGCTCTGTCGGAATTTTGAGAAAAAAAATTTATGATTCATTAAATAATATTTTAACAATCAGAAACGACTTCGCCCATGATTATGCCGAAAAAAATTTGAACGATGAAAAATTTTCATGCTACGTTGATAATATATTCAGGTTGAATAAAGATATTCTTGAATCTATAAAGAGAGTATCTGAAAAAAACATCAGCAAAAAATATAAAGAAGAACTTACTGCTCTCCTGGAAAATAAAACACATAGAATGCGACTAGTTATGGCGTCTACGGCGGCGGGTCTTTCCGGAGCTTTGCCGACCGTCGAAAGGATTGAAGAACCACAGTAAGTTTTTGATTCGCATCATCAGCCGCACCCCGAACAGCCATTGACCTTGCCGTTTATGCCGCCGGTCACGGTCAGCGGCCCGTCTATCACCACGGCCCCGGTAATGTTGGCGGGACCGCGTAAGCTGTAACTCCCTTCATGCTCCCGGTGGTCCCGCTCATGCACCGTGCCCAGGCCGCCGCCGGTTCCGCGTGCGGTTTCGTTGCCTTCCTTGATGATTTCCGGGGCTTTGAGGGTCAACGTCCCCCCGGCCTGAACTGTGGCGTCCCCGCCAGCCGTGACTTCCGCGTTCCCCCCGACGTTGACTTTCCAGTTTGAGGACGTCAGCGTCACCACCTGTTTTTCCTTGTCAATCCTAATTTCCACCCCCGGTTCAAGCTGGATGACCAGTTCGTTCAAATCGGCTTTCGGCGCGTTCTGGCCCAGGCCATAGCGGATATTGGAGATAAAGGGGTAGTTGGGGTCGCCATCATAGAAACTCAGATCGCACAGCGTGCCCTTTGCCGGCGGGCAGACCACGCCCCGATCCGGGCCGCCCCACAGCACGGGGAGAGCCACACGCGGCACAACAGGCTCCGAATCGTCCACGCTCTCATCATTCCGCAGGGGTTGCACATCGGCAAAATACTGGCCGTCAGCGGCGTAGACGCCCACGATTTTGGCCTTGCGCGTCATGCGGTAAAACGAGCGCAAATTCGGCTGGGCCAGTTCAACTATCCTGCGGATAAGGTCGATAAAATCACGTTTGCTTTCCCGCTCGTCCATCATGCCCACCCGGTATCCTTGCCATAGGTAACGGTGGTTGAATTGCCGCCCTCGCGCAAAGAATGGACGACATCCAGGGCGCGGGCCGTGATGTCCAGCCCTCGCCGCGTGTCAGTGATATGCACAAGCCGGCTGTGGGTGAGGCCGGGGAGCAAAACGCTGGTGGCCACGCCAATGCCGTCCGGGGTTTCCGGCGGCGTGTTGGCGATGAGGTTTTCACAGGTGGAGATGGCATAAGCCGCGCCAGGCTCGTCCCCGGCGCTCCATGTGAGGCCATTTGCGCCCAGCCACAGGGCATGGCGGCTCATGTCATGGCCGAAGGAGCGGGTCAGGGTGTTGGCAAGCTGCTTGATGGCCCGCGCCACGGAAACATGGGAAAAAACCTGCCAGGGCAAAATGTCGCCCGGAACATCCACCACGCCCACGGGCAGGCCGGTTGCGGCCAGCAGCCTTCTGGCCACTGCGGCCGCAGGCTCCCTGTAAAAGGATTCCCTGACCGTGGTTGTGGTCAGGGCCTTTTCCAGACCAATCGCCTGGATGGTGATAGCGTCGGCGTTTTCCGCATCCGCCGCCGGCTGCCCGATCTCCTCCACCGTGCCTTCCCATTCCTGCCAGAAATTGGCCTCGCCGCGATAGCCGAAGCGCAGGGCCACCGGCTGGCCCACAGCCAGGGATGCGCGGGCCTCGCCTTCCGGGTCGGGAATGACGATCCGGGCGCGAGTGACCACGGCGCGGCGGCGCGACACCAGCTCAATAAACGGGCTGCGCAGGATTTCCAGCGGCCCGACGTTGCAGCGGATATTCAGCCCTTCGATCAAGATCCACTCCTATCACTTCTTCAGGCGCTTTTGCGGCTTCCCGGCCTTTTTGAGTCGCCATCTCCCTGGCCCGCGTCGCCAGCTCTCCGGGAGTCGGCTGTTTGGCCACGGCCTGTTCCTGCTTCACAATGGGCGGATTGTGTTCCACAAAGGACAGGGTGGCCCTGATGTCATCGCTTTTCATGGACTCTGCGGAGTCCAGCCTGGAAAAGACGACCTGCCGGATGCCCCGCGCCAGAAGATGACGGCTGGCAACGGTAAAGATGGTGGGGTTGGCCCTGGCGTCCGTCTTTTTGAAAAGTCCGTTCAGCGTATCCAGCTTGTCGTAGCAGGTGCCGCTTTCGTCCGTGGTGAGATAGAGGGAAAGGGAAATATCGCTGTCTTCCCAGCCCTGCGGCGTTTTCTTTTTGCCGGACGCCTTGTCCACGGACTGCTCGTCAAAGCGAACAGCGCAGGAGACGCGGATATCCGCCAGGATGCCCGGCAACGCCTCGCCGCCGATTCTGACGATTCCGTCTTCAAAGGTAAGCAGTTTCATATTGAATGCTCCAATTTGGCGCAAACTTTGATGCCGCGCAAGGAAGGCGAGCTTTTACGAGGGGAGTGGACTCTTTTTGTCCATGACCCGAAGAAAAAGCGATGCCTGACGCCGCAGGGCGCAAAGATCGCGCCAAATTTCATGCCATGCTCTCCCCGTATTCCATAGCCGCCGACTTGAGCTGATCATAAAAATCGTTGGCGTCTTTCACGTTGGGCAAGGTGATGTTGGCGATGTGCAGGGTGAAAGACGGCTGCGTCTGCCCCCCGGCCCGCGATGCCGCATCATGCTGCCTCTCTTGCGCGACATCCCCAGGCATGCCGGGAGGTTCTGGCATCTTCGGCGCATTGAACTCCGGAGCATCCTCTCCGCCAAAGAGGCTCTGCCACACGCTGCCAAGGCCGTCCTTCAGCGTCTGGAACTTGCCGGAGATGGTCTGCATCAGGCTTGGGAATCCGGCATTGACGCCTTCGCCGAGCGTGGTCATCAGGCGCGTGCCGGAAAGCGTGAGGGTGGAAAGCGGCCCCTCCCTGGCGTCCGAAAAGGGCAGCAGGTTGCGCACCTTCTGGAAAACGCCCTTGACCGAATCCACCAGGCCGGAGGCCGCCGACTTGATGCCGTTGATCAGCGTGGTCAGCAGCTTGGCCCCGCTCTCGAACAGGTCGATGCCGTCCAAAAAGTTCATGACTTCCGCCCAGGCTCCCCGGATGGCGTCGCCCACGCCGAACAGATCACCCACACGGGCGAACAGCTCACCCACGCCCTCGAAGACGGAGCGCAACGCCTCCGCCGCAGCCGGGGCGTCCCCGGTGAAAATCGCCAGCAGAAAATTAAAGATGCGGATCAGGTTGTCCACGCCCTGCACCAGCACGGAGGCCGCGCCCGCGAGCACTTCCAGGGCTTTGGTCAGCACGCCGCCGACCACTTCCCCCAACTGCCGCGCGCCGCTTCCCGCTTCCTGACTTTGGGAGCCGAAGAGGCGCGAGAGCAACTTGCCCGTATGATCCAGCACGGCCCCCAGTTGCGCGAAGGCCGGTTCCAGAATCCGCAGGGCCGGGCCGAAGTCCAGGGCGTCCCATATCCCGGCGAAGTATTCCTTCACGCGGTAAACGATGCGGGCCACGCTTGTGACCAGCCCTTCCAGCCCGGCAGCCTTGATGTCCCTGGCCAGCTCCCCGCGTATTTCTGAACTGGAGCCCTTGAGGTTGTTGAAAATGGCGATGACGCCATTGACTGCCAGCTTGATGTTGTTCCACCAGCGGGTCAGAACAGTGGCGATGCCGCCGAAATCCGCTTTCCAGGCCGCGTAAAAAAGCCCGGCTGCCGCGATAAGCGCCCAGATGGGAGCGCCAAGGCCAAGCAGAGAAGTCTTGAGCGTGAGCAAAAACTTTCCCACCTGTGGAGCGGCCTTGCCAATGGCCCACATGCCGCCGGCAAAGGCGGTGACGGCCACAACGGCGGTTGCCAGGGCGCTGGCCATTTTCAGAATGGCGGAGCCGAACCTGCTTTGGGCAAAGCCGTCCAGAAGACGCAAAAGCCCTGTAATGGCGTCCACAACCTTGCGGACGATGGGCAGAAATATCTTGCCCACGCTGATTTGCAGGGATTCCCAGGCGCTGCCCATGCCGCGCACGCTTCCGGCAAGGGTGTCGTTCTGCTTTGCGGCCATTTCCGCCGCCGTGCCGGACCCATTGACCAGGTTGTTGATTTTTTCAAGCAGCTTGCCCGATCCGTCGGCCTGGTTGAGCAGCTCGGAAAAACCGGCCATCGCCTCTTCGCCGACAATTTTTTTCAGTGCTTCAATCTGGTCGGCGGAACCCATCTTCTGAAGTTTTCCGGTCAGTTCTCCCAGAACCTGGATCGGGCTGCGCAAGTTGCCCGCCGCGTCCTTTGTGGTGACGCCAAGGCGCTGCATGAGCGTGGCGGCCTCCTTGCTGGGCGCGGCCAGTTTGCCCAGCATGGCCTTCATGGTTGTGCCGGCCTGTGATCCCTTGATGCCCACATCGCCCAAAAGGCCGGCCATTGCCGCCGTCTCCTCCAGCGAAAGCCCGGCCTTGCGAGCAATGGGCGCGACATACTTCATGGTGTCGCCCAGCAGTTCCATGTCGGTGTTGGCCTGAGCGCAGGTCAGCGCAAGCGTGTCGGCCACGCGGGTCATTTCGGACGCCTTGAGGCCGAAAGCCCCAAGGATGTCGGAGGAAATGTCGGCGGCCCGGCCCAAATCCGTGGCCGTGGCCGCCGCCAGATTGAGGACGCCGGGGAGTGCGTCCAGATTTTCCTGCACACTGAAACCGGCCATCGCCAGATACTGCTCGGCCTGCCCCACCTGGACGGCGGTAAACTGGGTTGTCGCGCCCAGCTCCCTGGCCTTGTCTTCAAGGGCTTTCAACTCCGCGCCGGATGCGCGGGACACCGCGCCCACCTTGGCGATCTGGTCTTCAAAACCGGCGGCGGTGGCCACACATTTGCCGAACGCGCCGAGCATGACCCCGGAGGCAATGGCAAGCGGCCCCATCGCGAGGGCCAGCCGGCCCATGCGGGCGTGGAGCGATGTTGTCGCCTCGTCCACGCCGCGCATTTCCTGCCGGATTTTCCTCAGAGGGCCTGAGAGCATGTCCACCAGGGAGAGGGTGGCGAAAATCTTGAAGACTTCCATAGTATTGCTGGCGCGGCGCGATTTTGTTTAAATTATTCCTTTTTGCCCCAGAAACAGCGGCTCATGGCCTCAAAGAACCTTCTTTCCATCCAGACGGCCTGGGCAAGCTGGGATTCCCACTCCTCCACAGTCTCGGCAGGCTCGGAGCGCAGCCAGTGGCGGATGAGGGCATCGCCCTGCCCGAAGCCGTCCGGCTCTAGTTTCCCAGATCAGCCGAAATGCCGACGCCCTTGAGAATGGCGGAGGCAAAGCTGGCCGTAATGCCCGGATACTCTTCCATACTTTCCAGGAAACGCTCCTTGTCGTCCGCATGGATGATGTCCAGCAAAAGGTTGCGGGCCGCCTGGCTGGAATTCTTGACGGCCTTGTCCTGCAGGCGTTGCAGCTGAATTTTGGTGGGTTTGGCGAAACGGAAGGTCAGGCTCACGGTCTGGCCCTCGTCGGCGCTCTCGCCAGCCCACGGGTCTTCAAAGCTGTGGGTGAACGGCACATATTTGCGGCTGGAAACGGATTCGTTTTGCTTCACATCGGCCATGACAAACTCCTTTTGCGGCAAAGCCGGTTGATTTGTTCCCTTGTAGCCGCAAAAAAAGAAACGCGCCCGTAAAGAGCGCGCTCTGTGCAAGGAATGTTCAGCCCTCTACATGTACGGGCTTTTCTGCTCCCGCTTGGCGGGCGTGCCGTTCCACAGAATGGGCGAGAGGATGATGAACTCGCAGGTGATGGGCGAGGCATTGGTGTCGCCCTGGCTTGCGCCGCCGCCGGAGAACTTCTGAATTTTGCAGTTCTTGAGCGTGTCGGTAACGGTTGGCATGTCGTCATTGCCGTAATTCACCACGATGGTGAACGGCGCGTGGTCATAGATGCCGCCGCCGGAAGCCGTCAGCTCCTTTTTCAGTTTCTCCCATTCATCGCGGTCGAGCGTCATGGAGCCGGACGCCTCGTAATTGCCACGGCCATAGCCAAGAGGTACGGAGCCGCGTCCGTAGCGGCCTTCGATGGTCTGCCCATCCTCGTACTTTATCTCCGTGACCGCCGCGATTTCGCCTTGCGGCCCGGTGACGGTCATGCTTTCCCAGTCATACTTGTTGCCGTTGATTGCCATGTTACAGATCCTCATTCGTCATGCGCGGATCAAACCTGCGGCCCGCGTAGACGTATTTGTTGTAGAGGCGGATTTCACGGATGATGGGAATGCCGATGAGCGTCACGTCGACCTGGACGCCATTGTTGACGATATCCTGGCCAACGGGGATGTCTATCCTGTAGGCTGCCAGTTCCCCGGCCCCGACCATCACATCCAGGGCGTTTTCCAGATTGGCCTTGAGGTAGGCCAGACCGCCCTGGTTGTTCACGCGCAGGGGATCGCCAAGCTCGTCATTGAGGCTTTTCAGGGCCGCCACGCGGGTAAGGCGCACCGCCTTGAAAACCGTTCGCAGAGGCTCCTCCCAGCGGTAGTCGCTGGTTTCATCGGCCAGGGTGCGCGAGCCGGCCCAATAGGTGCCCTCCATGCCGGCATATTTGCGGGCAGTGATGAATCCGGAATCTTCCAGCGCCGGCTGGATGGCATCCCAGCCGTCCGGCAGAACAAGCTGGGACACGGGGCCGTCCTTGACGCGCCCGGCGGCCCGCTGCACGGGTATGGACATGACGCGCCCGGCCTGCAGGCCCGCCGCGTTGCGCAGCCTGACTTGCCCCGTCGTATCGACCAGCTCGCCATACTGGGGGCAGACGGTGACAAAACGGGCCGCTATGCCCTGGCGCTCGGAGAGCAGATAGGCCGCGAAGTCGCTCATGTCCTCGCCCTCGCGCGGCAGGCGGCTTTCCATCTTGAAGTAGGTGGGGCGCTGCAGATTCCACAATTCCTCCGCCCTGGCCTGCGCCGCCAGCCAGTCCACGCTGTCGCTTTCGCCCACCACATAGACAAATTCCACATCGTGGATGGCCAGGGGGCTTTCCAGGGCGTCCAGCACATCCACAATGCCCGGCGCGGGCGGCAGCAGACGGCAGGCGTAGCTTGTGCCGGCGGCATAGCTTCCCGCAGGAAAAGTGAGAATGACGCCAAGCCCCGGCAGCCGGTATGTGCCGTCAACGGGAATGGTGCGCGCTTTTTCAAAGTTGTCGCCGCCATCCGTGGAAAGCCGGAAGGTGCCCTCGTTGCGGCCGCCCCCCCTGACGATCTGGATAAGCAGCTCCGCCCCGGCAAGCACCGCGCCGCCGTTTTCCTCCCGCACTTCCACAAGCGGGCTTTCGGCATCGCCCGTCCGGTACACCGGGCCAATGGGGCAGCGCACGGCAAAGGAATAGACCGCGCCGGATTCCAGCTCGGCGTCAGCCGCAAAAACCAGGGTGACGCCGGTATCGCCGATGACGTTCTGTTCGGCGCAAGGCACGGTTTCACCATAGGTTTTGCCGCCGTCCAGACTGATTGCAATGGTGGCTGCGGCAAGCGCCCCGGCGGTAGCCACCCTGACCTTGACATCCGCGTTCCGGGCCGGATAGCCGGACAATGTTGCGGGAGCGCCGCCTCCGGAATGGGAAAGCGAGGAGATGTAGCCGCGGGGCTGGCCCTGGACAGGCACGGCGACCAGGAACGGCTCCTGTCCGCCGGTTGCCAGCATGTCGCGCACGCGGTCGACCAGAGGGCCAACGCCGAGCATGGCTTCAAGGTCTGTCCGTTTGCCGATGAGATAGCCCTTGCCGACCTGCCCCTTGGAGCAGACGCCCGCCACCAGAGCTTTGCCGTCCACGCCCCCGGTCACGATGCCGGAGGCACCGTCAATGAGGTACTGAAAAACATCGCCCATAGATTCCCTCCTTACGCCAGCCGACCGCCGCCCATCGGGCGATTTTTGATCCTGACCAGCGCGGCGCGGTAGTCGTCATCCGTGACCAGTTTGCCGTTTTCCCAGCCCATGCAGCGCATGAGCGCCGCCTGCTGCCAGCTCGTGACGCGATGGCGGTCTGCCAGCACAGACAGGGATTCCAGAGCGGGTTGGGTCGGCGCTTCTTCAGACCCTCTCGCGGCACCCCCGTCGCCGCCATCGCCGGTTTCCGGAGCCTTGGCGTTATCATTGGCCGCAGCGGCGGTTGTATTCGCCTTTGCCGCGTTCGCTCCCGTATCAAGGCCGCTCCCGGTTTGGGCCTGGCTTTCCTGATTGTCCGTTGTGCCTTGAGTTTCTTCCGGCTTCTTGGCCATGTTATTTCTCCTTTTTCAGATACCGCTGCGCGGCTGCCCGCGTCCATGCGGGCTATTCCATTGACGTGTTGATGGTGAATGCGGGGATCAGGGCTTCGACCTCTTCCGCCGTGACGCGCCAGGTGAAGGTCAAATCAAAAAGCTCATTGATATAGTGGAAAACCTCAATGACCTCATCGCCCACGCGGTTGTCCGGCGTTTTGCCGAAGGTGGCTTTTTCGGCCCGGATGCGAACCCAGTTGCCGCGTTTGTCGTTGACGCCATTGGGCAGCGCGGCCACAAAGGCGTAGGTGAAATCGGCAAGCCAGGCGTCGTCGTCGGCCAGAATGTTGGCCGCCACAGAAAGCTCCACCTCATACAGTTCACTTTTGCGGATGCGCTGCTCCCTGCTTCTTTCAAAAGCCAGGGTGCGGCCCGTGCGCCGCCAGGTTTCCGGCAGGAACTGCAATTCAAGGCGCGGCCTGTCCAGCGTGAGGTTGTCGCTCGCCACCATATTGATGACGCGATCTTCCGGCAGACCGGCGGCCAGGGCCGCTTTTTCTATGCTCTCTTTGACCAGTGCCTGCATACTCACGCCTTGAACGTGCCTTCCAGAAAATCGGCAAGAATGGCCTTGACCTCTTCCGCGTCGTCTTTGGAAACGCCGAGGTATGGACGCGCGGGAATGGCCAACTTGTGCCCTTTGCCAGCCTTGCCGCCCATCTGATGAATTCGGGCGTAGACGACATTGCTGCCCACCATGACCTTGCTGCCTGTGGCAGCGTAGTCGATGGACTTCCGCAGATGGGCAGTATCGGTCAGCGTCTTGCCGCTTTCAGCGGCGGCGCGTTTGGATGGTTGCCACTTCTGGCCATCCGGGCTTTCTTCGGCGTCAAAGCGTTTGAGGGTACTCGAAACCAGAGCCTCGCCAACGCTGGCCATGAGCGCCTTTTTTGAGTCGCCCCATTTGGCGTTCGCCTTGCCGACAACCTTGTCAAAACCGCCCCAGCGCAGAGATACGCCAGCCTTAGCCATGTTTCCTCCCCTGATACCTTTCGGTCGCACGTCCTGTGCGACACTCAAGGTTCGCTTCGCCGCAAGCAAGTTGCGGCTTGCTCCGCTGCGCGGCTGGCCGCATCCGTGCGGTCATTTTACAGACCCCGCAAGTCGAATAGTTTTTGAGGGGCGATAACAGCCACGCTGGCATCTTCCCGATCCGGATGGGTCTCTTCCAGCGGCAGCTTCTGCCGCCCCCGGACAATGTCCTCCAGAAGTTCGGTGGCGTATTTCCATTGCTTCTGGATGGGTATCCATTCGTTCTCGCTCGTGGCCTCGGTCTTCATCAGGGAGGTGATAGCCCCGATCACCCGATAGGCTCCAATGGCCGCCGCGATATACCGCACCAGCTCCGGCACATACGGCCAGGGCTGCGGATATCTGTAGGAAAGCGCGTCGCCGACCTCCCCGGAAACTTCCTCAATAACCCGCTCCACGAGGCCGGGATTCAGCTTCTCGCACGCCTGCACATATTTGGGCAGGAGAAGGTCGGTGATATGGGATGCCTGGCACAGTTTCATGGTATGGCCTTTGTGCGCGTTTTAGACCAGTTTTAGACTAGTCTAAAACGCTTTCAGGTATGTTTGTCCATCCGGGCTGTTTTTTTGCGCCACAGCGGCGATGTTGCGCCTGCTCGGTCGCGTAAGCCCGGATGCGGCGCAAGGAAGGCACATTGAGCGCAAGGGAGTGTACTCTTCTGGTACATGACCGCAGCGCGAAATGCCGCCTGACGCCGCGACGCGCCGGGATCACGCGACCGCAACACATTTGCAGACGCTGCGGGAGGGCCGCGCCGGCATGGGCTTGGTCTGGCCGATCAGCGTGATGCCGGAATCGTCCTCGCGCTTTACGGGCACGATGTGCATGGGAACAGCGGCATTGTTGGCCGAAATGGAATCAATGGCGCAGTACCAGATGGTGCCGGGCACATCCACGGCAATGGCCATCAGCGTTTTGGCGTCCAGCTTGGGAACCCACTCGCCGGAAAGGGGCGCGGGGTAGGTTTCGTCCATGAAGCGGATGACGTAGGAGCCGATCCGCGCCTCGCCATTGCCCAGCTTGATGCCGATGGGCGCGTCTTGCGCTGTGGAACGGTAGTTTTCCGCCATGTCCAGAAAGACGGCAGCCACGTCCTCGCCGCAGAGGAACTCCACCTTGCCGCCTAGGCCGGCCATGCGGATTTTCTGCTGCATGTCCCGCAGCAGACGGTAGACGGCGGACAGTTTGGACGCGCCGGTCAGCTTTGTGCTCAGGTCGTGAACGAGCGGAGCGCCATAATCCAGGCCGTAGTCGGCGGAACGCCCGCCCTGGAGCCGCACGGGCCAGGACAGTCTGCCGGTGGTCAGAACGCCGGCGCACATCCCCTCCGTGGTGTTGTGGGCGGTCTGGCGGATCTGCTCCACCTTGCGGGTGCGCCAGGCTTCCAGGGACGCCTGGTTGCCCATGAGGACGCGCAGGTCATTCAATTCGGCAGCCGAAACCGGCACCTGCACCTTGATGGGCATGGGCGCGAAATACTGGGTTTCCACTTCCTCTTCCAGCAGCGGGATGGGCGCGCCCTCGCGGCGCACGACCGGCACCGTCTGCACCACGGCCTTGAGATCGGTAATGCCGATCATGGGCAGCGGATGCGCGGGCCGGCTTTTGAAATAGCTGTCCATGATGGTGGATTCGATGGGCGGCAGCGTTTTGAGGGACTGCGCCACCGCCTGCGGCGCAAAGAGATTGCGAAGCGTAGCAAGCATGATGATTCGACTCCTTGGAATTGTTTCTGTTACACCGCGAAAATGCCGCGCTCCATGAGCAGCGCCGCCTGGATGTCCGACAGGGGCTTGTCGTCTCCGGTCTTCAAAAGCCGCGCCTTCACCCCGCCATGCACCACGCAGAGCGCCGAGGTTTCGGCGGACTCGCCTGTGGGATCGCAGGGGCTGTCCACCACGGCGGCGGGCATGACAGTCGCCTCATCGCTGGAAAGCAGCGGCTCCCAGACTGCCGCGCCGTCTTCGCCCCCTACACGCTTCAAAACGGTGCCCACAGGAATGGCCTTTGCGCGGGCGGCTTCCGAAAGCGGCAGGTAATGGAGAACGACTTGATGATCGCTGGTGGCGGCCCGTTCGCCGCCGATGCTGTGCTTGCCCAGATAACCTTCATTGGCCATAATGTTCTCCTACAGTTTCGCCGTCAGTTCGGCGGGGTTGATATTCTGGCCGCCTTCCGCGCTGTGGGCCGGAGGCGCGGAAAACATCGCGTCGCCCCGCGCATCCGCCGGGCGTGCCTCCTGCTCCCGCAGGTATTTTTCCTCCAGACTGATCGTCTCGGCCGTGCCGTCCGGGGCCGCGAAGTCGAACGTTCCGCCCTGGGCCGCGAGAGCCGCCGCAAACTGCAGCACACCGGCCTTTTCCGCAGGCGTGATCTTGCCGGCGGCCACCAGGGCGGAAACGCGGGCCTCGCGTTTTTCTCCCTCAACCTTGCCCTTGTAGGCGGCAAAGTCGGCGGCGGTTTTGTCCGCCTTTTCCTGCGCGGCGGCCTTTTCAGCCTCCGCCTTGTCCTTGCCTTCCTTGTGGGCGTCTGCTTTCTTTTTCAGATCCGCGTTTTCAGTTTTCAGCGCCTCAACCTGCGCCTGCAGCTGGCCCACCTGCCGCTGCAATTCTTCCGCTGTCATGCTGCCTCCTTGACTGGTTGAAAAATCAACGGTGATACAATCCGCGCCCTGCGCCAGCTCCACGGCTTTCAGGCCGTCAATGGCCGGCTGGGCAGCGCCCAGAAGCGCCACATGGCGCAGGGTTTTCCGATCCGGCATCAGGCTCATGCTGACGTGGCGGTAGTGCCCTTTTGCCACAAGCTCCTTCACCTCGCCCGGAACCTGGGCAAACTGCGCGAGCAATCTTCCGCCTTCGGCCCTGACGCCGCTCGCCCAGCCGAAAGCCGGGGCCGCGTCCGTTTTGGGGTGGCCAAAGACAAGCGGACAATCGCGCTGTTGCGGGTTGTAGGCGCTGGCAATGGCCGCAAGATCAGCATCCGTGAAGGTCTGCGGGCGGCCCTGACTGTCGGTGAACGTTCCGGTACGGGCGATCTCTATCCAGTTTGATTCATCCATATTTCGCGCTTTGAGGCATTTCGCCTCCTGTGATAGCTGTTGCCTGTCCATTCACTTTCAGCCCCGGCCAGTTCGGGATTCACAGGAGACGAACATGTCTGAAAAAGTTTCTCTTGATTTGTCCCGGTATGATTCTGCTTTTCTGCTTGCATACCAACTCGTGGCAGACCACATTCATTCCGGCAATGCGACAACAGCCGATATCCCGAACTGCCTTGCGGAACTGACGGAAATTATCCGAAAGTTCGGAGGGAAACCTGACTCACGGGGTGAACAGGAACCCCGCACATAGCCAGAAGCGCAAGCCGGATTTCAACCGGGCCGCATCCGGCCTCCCTGAGCGTCTTTGCGACATCTTCAAGGATGACGGGGAAATCCGCTGTGAATTCCCGGCGCTGATGCTGCGCGCTTTCCGTTGTGTTCAATTCAGTGTTGGTATTCATGAAAGTTTCCTCCAAATGAAAAGCCCCTGTTTCCGGCTACTATGAACCAGAAACAGGGGCTTTGCCTGGACAGCAGGCGTTCAGTGCGGGGTATTTTAAACGCTGGGCAACAAATCCCACCTCGGCATCCTGATGGCGATGTCGCGGATTTCCTCACGCTTCACCAGCGTGTCCAGCCACTCCTGCGGGATGGATTTAAGGCCATAATGAAGGGCGGCCAGAGCGCCGGTGACCGCTCCAGTGGTATCCGTATCCTCGCCAAGGTTTACGGCCCGCAGGACGGCGTCTTTATAGTTTTTGGTGGTCAGAAATGACCAGAAAGCGGCCTCCAGAGTATCCACCACAAAGCCCGTGCTTCTGATTTCGCTTTCAGACAATGCGGCGATGTCTCCTTTTAGAATACGATCAAATTGAGCCAGGGCGTCCTTGTCCAGGAACGTGTAGTGCGCGAAATCCTGTTTCAGTTCCGCATAGGCCGCCTTCTTGCCGCGTCCTTTTTGCAGGAGATTGAGCATTTCCAGATAAATAAAGCAGGCGGTCACAGACCAGGAATGGGCGTGAGTAAGGGAGGAGACAGTTTTCGTTATCCGATACCGCTCCTGCGCGTCCTTTCCAAAAAAATAAAAGACGAGCGGCGCAACTCTCATCAGGCTGCCGTTGCCGTTGTCTTTTTCCTCTTTGCCGCCGGCTTTGGCTGGCTCCACGCCTTTTTTCATGCGCTCAATGGCGCGGTTAGTGGCGTTGCCGATATCAAAAGTTTCGCCATGAGGGGTGTAGGCCGCCTCATCGCGCCAAGCTATGAAGCTTTTTGCGAGATCTTCTATATAGATTTTTGTCGGTCCCATGTTATCAGCCAACGCCAGCGTCATGGACGTATCGTCTGACCATGTTCCAGGCGGTTGGTTGTAGGTTCCATAGCCCTGCATTGTGGTTACATGGAATGTTCCGCGTTTCTTGAATTCCACTGGCACGCCAAGGGCATCTGCCACGGCCACACCCAAAAGCAGCGATTGAGGCTTGTCATCAGCCGGCTCATAATTTTCGCAATCAGCGCCATGCCAGTATACGTCGTCCGGCTTATGGTCGGGATCTTCATAAATCGTGCATGTATCAGTGTTCGCCCTGTCCAGGACATAACCTTCGCCTGCTGTTGCCCTGAACATGCAGGTGCGGCAGGCCACAGGGTTTGGATGGACGGCTGTCCAGGCTTCGTTTTCCCATCGCGGTCTTGCTGTTTCCACTTTCTAAACCTCAATTTGCTCCACGACTTCCATGTCTATAAAAATGCCCTTGGAGCTTTTTTCAACCTTTGTGACTCTGAATTTTGTGCCACGCTGGATAATTGTTTCAAGTTCTCCGCCGAAAGAAGACTGTCCGCTTATGCCGTCCCAGTTCTTTTTCGCGCCGTATCCGTAGGCGCTGAACGGCTCGGCATACAGCATTTTTGTCCCTTTCGGGCAATAAATATTGAAGATAACCCCTGGGAAGCCCGTTCCCTTGCAACTTCCGCAAGAAACAAACGCCGTGTCAGTAACCGCGTCTTTTTTGAGCAGGTCGAATAATTTATCCTGCGACATGCCCTTCAGCTGTTTCTCTGAAATCCCCAGAAATGCCGCCGCTCCAGAAGGCTTGACACCGCGCTGCACCCATATATCCCTATCATAGCTAGACCTGTTTATCAGATTCGTCAAATGCTTGATTGCATCTCCTGATCCCTCATTATTCAGGTTTACCTTGCCGACACCCTTAAAATTACCCCAGTCTTTGTCATGCCCGCGTAATGGCCGGTTAAAAGAACCTGATCCTGAAGTATATTTGTAAGCCGCATTCCTTTCAACGGTCTTGGCCTTCTGCCATACCTCGCCGCATTTCTGTCGTAAGACAGCGTCAGCTTCTTTCCGCGTTTTGGCCCAAATCGCTGCATCCTTGCGCTCCTGTGAGTATGGATCGTCAGCGGTCTTGCCAGTTTTGGCAGTTACCTTACCACCTTTTTTAAGCGATAACAAGGACGCCTGATTGTTTTTCAGGCTCTGTTGCAGATTGTAGTATTCCTGGCCCTTCTCGGAGAATTCGTCCAGGTCTTTGAGAAAACCCTGAAATTTGGTCACATCCTGCGGGGTCAGGCCGCCTGTGGCCAGTTTGAAAAGGTAGTAGTCCTTTTTGGCCTGGATGCTGGCGGCCTTCTTTGACCATTCGGCTGTGGTGATATCGCTCTGCCAGATGCCGCTGTAGGTCTTGATGGGGAAGGCATTGAGCTTCACATGGAGCTTTTTGCTTTCCGCATTCAGCTTGTTCTTGAGCGCCGTGGTGGCCTTTTTCTCAAGGAGCGCCTGCTGTTCTGCCTTTTTGGCTTCCAAGGCTTCCTTGACGGCCTTGTCTGTCGTGGTTTTGATTTGCTCATCCAGCGCGGAAATTTCGGCCTGCAACAATTTTTGTGTGACAGGCGCTTTCTTTGGCGGGGGAAAATCCTTGAGTCCGGGCAAATCCGCCACACCGCCGTTTTTTGCCCATTCCTTGAACGGGTTGTTCCTGAAGCCGCTGTCGGCTCCTGGAAAATTGACGAAATACTCCATCTTGGTCTTCGGATCAGTCCACATGTCGGCCTTGGGCATCTCCTTTTCCACGGTCAGCCCCTGTTTTTTGACCTGCCGTTCCGAGAGCGTGACCACACCGCAGCGGCATCTGAAGCCGTTTGGAGGATAGTGGGAATCCCAAAACTCATGCTCAGCCGGGTAGACCTTGCCGTGCAGAATTGCATGCGATGGACGCACCCGCTTGTCCATGACCGCCATATACTGCCAGTAGGGACGCGAGTTTTTGACGGCCTGCATCTTCTTGTAGCGGCCTGCGGCGTAGGCGCTCTGCATGTTGGTGCGGAAGATGTTTTCAACCCTGTGGCCGTGCCAGCCCTGGGTCTGAATCGCCGCCAGAATGCGCTCCCTGAATTGCGGCAGGGTTTCGCCATTGGCCAGCGCGGCCTCGATGCCGTCACTGACCAGCTTGACCAAATCCTGCTGATACAGACCCGTCACATAAAACGCCCGCGCCTTCGCGCCGTCTGCCAGGCCCTTGGCCTGATCCCATGTCAGCTTGGCCCGTTCCTGCCAGAACTTGATGGCCGCGTCAGGCTGGACAGGCTCGGCGATGATTTCAGGATCATCCAGCGTGAAGTCAGGCTTTTTCTTGGCCATCGTCTTCGATTTCCGCTTCTATGGCCGCAGCGCCATGCCCGGCGGCGGCTGTCATGGCGCACGCCAGAAAATTCTCCAGTGTGCGGGGAGTCATGGCCGGCGCCAGCAGTTCCACAAGCCTGTCCTGCAGGTCGTCATAGCTTTTGGCTTGATGGATGGCGGCCTCCACCTCGCCAACAAAGGCGTTGCTGGCCCGCAGAGCCTTGGGCAGCATTTTGACAATGGCGGCATCCAAGGTTTGTTGCGCTTTTTCGGCGAGATGAGGCTGGCGGTTTGGCGCGGTAAAGTCCGCCGTGGCTTCTTCCCCCGGCTGTGGAGACGTCTGCCCGCGCACCTGAAATTCGCCGGGCTTCAGGCCATAGACCTCCGTGAAATGCTCCTCGGTGAATTCGGCCCCGATTTCTGTCAGCTTTTTGTCCAGATCAGCCTGCATGTTGAGGTCATCCGGCTCCTCATACGCGGCCAGCGGCGCAAGCACACCCGGCGCAGCGTTGACCTGGGCATAGAGCCACGCGATTTCATTCCAGGCGTCGCAGACCATTGCCTTGTCGGCATCGGCCAGCCCTTCGGCTACGTCCTGGTGCGTCTGGGCGGCCGCCTGGCTGTTTTTTCCCTCCATCTCCACCGTCAGGGTCTGGCCCATGAGGATTTTGCTGATGGCCTTGTCCTGCCGGGCCAGAAATTTCTCGTGGATTTCACCCTGCGTCTGGCCCGCGCTCTCCAGCTTGACGTCCGCCCCGTGAGGGATAACCGCCACAGCGTCCTGCACCATGCGGGCAAGGTCGCGGGCGATCTTGAGCTTGTCCTGATCTGATGCTTGCGCAGGAGCCGTTCCCACAACCCAGGGCATCCCATGCCGCTCCACGAAACGGGCATAGAACGTCAGGCCGCCGCGCTTGAAGCTCACCGGCCAGAGACAGCGGGAAAGGAGGCGCAAGCCGTAGGGGTTGTCGTAGGTGGCGTGATGCGCGACAAAAACGAATTTGCCGGGCGGGAGCGGCTGCGGCTCGGCACAGAAGAGGCCATATTCCCCCACAAACACGGGCTGGTTTTTGCTGTCAAAGCGGAACCAGTGAAAGGGCCGGGCGATGATGTCCACGATGTGCCACCAGTCGCCGGAAAAGCGCCAGACAAGCTCCAGCGGCGTATAGCCATAGAACGGCGCGTCCAGCATGGCGCTGATGATCGATCTCTGGTTTGTGCGCTCCAAATCCTGCCGGAAGCGCCGGAAAAGCGCCTCCGCCTCCGGGGTTGGCTCCTCGCCTTCCACAGCGCCAGCCCGCAGGTTGAAATGCGGGCAGTTGAGGACGCGGTTTTTGCGGGAAAGCATGGCCGTGGCCACCTGGTCATCGGCGGAAAGATCGCGCAGGACAGTGGCCTCGTCGCCCCGCTTGCGCAGCACTGGATCAGGGTCCGGGAGCGTGGAGAGCCAGCCTTCCAGCTCGGCGTAATACACGCCCGCGTTCTGGCGGGTGGCCAGCTCGGTTGAAAGTTCCGCCGCCGAAAACGGCCTGAAAGAGCCGTCCGGCATGAAGAGACCATCGGCCATAGAAAAAGCCTCCGTTTTCTGGCAGTATGACAGGGACACGGAGGCGTTGCAGGGATTGTGGGCGAACTATGCGGAATTTTTACCAGCCTGAGAAATCCATCCCCTCCATCGGTATCCCCACATATTCCCACGGCTCCACGCTGCCCAGTTCCTTCCGGGCGTCCAGCATCATGGCGCAGGCGATGGCGGAGTCGCCGTGTCTGCCGCCCGTCTTGTCTCTGGTGCGCTGTTCAGGCACGCGGGCCACGCCCTTGACCACGCGCAGGGAGCGAAAATCGGAAAGAATGCCGGAGTCTTTGGGGAGCATGAGAGTCCTGTCCTCAATGCCCGCTTTCAGGAGCGGCATGGTTTCGCGGTACCAGGCTTCGGAGATCATGACTTCCCGCACCAGCCCCGGCCCGTACTGCTGGCGGCAGGCTTCGGCCAGGGCGGAGCCATTGCCGCGAGCATCCAGCGACACGCCGGAAAAGCGCGGCAGTTTGTCCAGAATCGCAAAAAGGATTTGCTGCTGCGTCCTGTGCGGGCAGTTGCGCAATTCCAGAACAAAGGGCGGCGTGAGGCGCAAATCCCGCTGCTCGGTGGCCGGCCAGAACACGGACAAGTCGCCGGAGCGCCCAAAGTCCACGCCGCAGAAATGGCTTTGCTCGCGTGGCAGATCCGCCAGCAGGGGCGCGAGGTTTTCCTCAATCCAGCCGCGTGTCCAGGTTTCGGCAATGGGCAAGGGCCAGTCCACAAAGTCCGCCGCAGGCTCTGCCCAGGTGATGACCGGCGCGTCATCCATGCACGCTTCAATCATGCCGGCCGTGAGATACGCGCCGCTGGAACGGTTGGGAATGCAGAAAAGCTCCTCGTCCGCGCCGTCGCCGTAGTCGGCAATGATGCCGGCCCGCCATGCGGCCTCCGCTTCCGCTGACCAGGGCTTTGGCGGCCTGCCGTTTTTGCAGATGGTCTTGAAAAGACCGTCCGCGATGGCATCATCCAGCGTGGTGCGATGCAGGCTGTACGTTTTGTTTCCGGCCCGGATATCCTTGATCAGCTCGTTGAACGCATTGTCCTCGCCATTGTGGGTGGAGAGAATGGACACCGAGCCGCCCCACATCAGAAGCGCGAAGGCGGCCTTCATCAGCTCCGGCAGATCATCGACAAAGGCGGCTTCGTCCAGGATGACGCGGCCCTGCTTGGAACGCAGGGAGCGGGGTTCGGAAGGCAGCCCCCAGACGTTGAAGCCGGAGGCAAAGCGGATGCGGTAGACGGTGATGTCGCGGTCTTCATCCCGCAGCACAACTTCTTCCGCATCGTCCGCCACCATGTTAAACACCTTGGCCCAGAAGGCGCAGTCACGGATGAAGGTCTGGGTCATCTCCTTGTTGTAGGAAAGATAAAAGGTGTCCTGGCCGCCTGCCTCGCGGCTTTTGGCCGCCTCCATCGCGGACTGGAGCGCCTCGCAGTAGCTTGCGCCGATGCGGCGGCTTTTTTCCCAGACGCGCACCCGGCTCCTGTCGCCCACCCAGCGTTGCTGGTAGGGCAAAAGCACTTCGGCCGGCTTCATGCTTCCTCCGCCACGCCAAGGGCCTTGTAGATGCTCTCGGCCATGTTCTGCGACAGACCGCGCCGCCTGCTCTCCTCGGTCTCGTTTTCTTTGGGCAGGGACGCTTCCAGCTCCGCCACCAGCTCAAGGCAGCGTTTCACGTCCTGCACCGTGGCCGTGGAGATTTTATCCGGGTCGGCAAGAGCAAGCCCCAGCTTGCGTTCCACGGCTTCGCGCAGGGCGGCAATGGCCTCGGCGCGGTTGCCGATCTTGCGGCGCGTTACGGGCGCGGCGCTCGGTATCTTGCCGGCGGCGGCCAGCTCCTGCCGCTTGAGGGCCAGGGATTCCAGAGAGGACACGGCAAAGGCCATGGGCGCGGCCTCCTTGGCGTCCGCCGCCGTCAAAAGCTGCTCCAGCGCCTTCTGACGGCCCTTGACCAGATTGACGCGGATCTCGCTCTCCGCCTGCGCGATTTCCGCCCGCTTGCGGGACCAGTTATAGAGTTGCCCCCACGCCTTGAGCGTGGTGGGCGAAACGCCGGTTGCCTCGGCCACCGCCGCATAACTCAAGCGGTCAACGCAATAGAGTTCCTGCGCCCGCCAGAGCGTGTCCGTGGGGTATTCGCGGCCCATCAGATGCCCAAATCCCGTTCCAGGATTTCAATCTTGCGCACCACGCCCTTGAGTTCCTGCTTCAATTCGTTGAGCCGGATGGACAGGCGCATGATGTATTCCGCGTCAATCTCCACGGGTTCCGCAGTCAGCGGCAGACTGTGCCGGATGGATTCACAATGACTTGTGATTTCCGCTTCAATGGATTTTCGCCTGATACGCAGTTCCTCGCGCTGCCCCAGGTTCTCCGCCCTGCTCATGCTCAATTCCCCCTGGCCTCAATGATGGTGGAAAGATGTTCAACGGCCCTGGTGTTGTTCACTATGATGGTCTGCATTCCCTGCGCGATTTGCACGATGCTTTCGGCCACGCGCTCATAGCTTTTCACCAGGGCGACATTCTTCTGATAAAAAATCACGACTTCCCCGTGCTTGGCCCCGATGTCGTCAAGAATCTTCTGGGTGTCCTGGCGGTAGGCTTCCAGCATGGATTCCATGCGCCGGGCATGGCGGTTGTTCAGGGCGAAAGCCGCCAGAAACGCCGTGACAATGGCAAGCGTGGGCAGCGCCAGAATGATGCAGATAACGCCCGGAACGCCAAGCGCCACCAGACTTTCCAGCATCGGTTGCGCCGCAGCCAGCGCCGTGCCCAGTTCAGTTGCTCCCATCTCTGGTTCCTCCCTTTACCTGCCAGCAGGAGAGCGCCGCAGACAGGCCGTCAATGTACGCTCTCATTCTGTCGTCACGTTCCATCAGCGCCGCCATGTTGGCCGGACTTTCCAGCGGCTCCGCCGCATTCAGCAACGGCAGCGCCGGAGCGGCGGGGGCGGGACAGTCAGGCAAGTTGAGAACGGGCGGGGCGGCCCGCCTCGCTCCGCAGCCGCAGAGGCACAGCATCAGGATGATGCTGGCCGCGCAGCGGGAGCATAGCGAAAACCGCGCCAGCCCATCCCAGAGGGTGGGCGTCATCCGAAACAGACGCAAGCGACAGCCCGATCCGGCGCGGCGTCTAAAGTGGCCGATTAAGACGCCGCACAGCGCGATGGCGCGTTTCATCGTCTACCACCCTTGCCTTTTCCGTTTCCGTCCGGGGCCTTGGCCTGGCCGCGTCCATGATGGCCGCCCGCTCGGCGGCGTCCGCCTGCGCCTGGGCTTCCCGCTCAAGGCAGCGCCGGGCATTGTCCGCCAGGGCTTCCGCCCGCGTTGTCGCCGCCTGTGCCCGCGCCTTCCAGTCGTCGCGTTCCTGCCGCGTGACGGCATGGGCCGCCTCTTCGGCAGCAAGGGAACGTTCCAGCGTCTGCGCCGCGAAATACTGGATCGCAGCCGCCAACGCAAAGCCGATGGCAAAAATTGCGAGGATCTTGTTCATGGCTCAATTCCCGGCCCCCAGCCGGCCTTGACGTATGCCTGCTGGCGTTCCTTGAGGATGCGGCGCGGATATTGCCGATTTTCCCGGAACGCGGCCACGGAGCGCCCGGCGTTGACGTTCTCCACATGGTCAAACCAGCGCCAGTCGTCCACGCCGAGCTTTTTTGCCCTGGCCTTGTCCCGATTCACCCAGCCAAGGCCGCCATTATAGGCGGAGAGGGTAAAGGCCATCTCCTCAAAGTCGGTAGCGCCATGCACCCTGTCCCGGAGCCACTTGTCATAAGCGCAGAGCGCCCGCAGGCTCCACGCCGGGTTGAAGGGCGCGGGCTTGCCCGTTTCCGGCATAACGCCGGGCAACCAGCGCGCGGTCGCGGGCATGAACTGGGCAAGGCCCTGCGCTCCGGCATGGGAAACCGTGTTGTTTTTCCACCAGCTTTCCGTATGTACCTGCGCCGCGAAAACAGACACCGGCGCGTCAAGCCCCCAATAGGCGCGGGCCGCCCGCGTGAGGGTTGCCTTGTGCTGCGCGGCCGCGCGGGGAATGGTGATTTCGGCGGCGTGGGCGGCTCCGCCGATGCCAACGGCAAGAAGCGCGGCCAACAGGATGAAAGCCCGGATTTTTGCGCCAGACAAGGAAGGTAAGCGTTTTGCCGGGGGAGTGGACACAGGCGTCCATGACCCCGGCAAAACGCGCAGCCTGACGCCGTATGGCGGAAAAAGACGCGCTTTCATCGCTACAGCCCCACGGCCACGGCGATAACAAAGCCAAAGATGATAACGGCCCGCCGCGTAAGGGACGCGCAAAACGGCAGGATACAGCCCTCGGCCACGGGGTAATCCGGCTTGCCGTCCGGGCCGGTGGCATCCGGGTTCTTGCGCCAGTCCCTGTCCAGATAGCCGGAGGGTAAGGCATAGGGAAAGGCGAGGTAGTCGAAGGCCATGCCGACAATGGCCGCAAGGACAACCAGCGCCAGCTTGTAGCCGATGACCGGCCCTTGCGCCGGCGAAAAAACGATGATGCCCAGAAGCAGGCAGAGGCCGAAAATCATGAACAGGGAGAGCAGAAAACGGGGATTGCAAATCAGCTTCTTCACGGTGCGCTCCTTTTGAAATTCTGGCCGCCGGGCCAATCCCGGCGGCCATCGGGGAGTTTGGGCCAGACGCGAAAAGGCCCATTTCCGGGGTATCAGAAATGGGCCTGCGGTTCATGGACACGTGGCGCGGTATGCAGAGAACTTTTACTCGTCAAAGTCCTCGCGGAGGGCTTTCACTTCGGATGCGCGGACGCGCACGGGGTTTTCCCGCAGGCGCACCAGCTTTCCTTCGGCGATCAGATTGTAGATGGTTCGCTCGCTGACGTTGAGGCAATAGGCCGCCTGCTTGGCATTCAACAGGTCATGGCGTTCCAGCATTTCAAGCGGCGTCAGATAGTACCCCTGTTCCGGCGGCAGTTGGGGATAGCGGATGGGGAGCGGCAACGGAAAGCCTGCGGGCCGCTTCAACGTGCAGTGCGCGGCGCACCCCACGCAGCAGAAAACATCATCGCGCACAAACCAGAACGGCTTGTCCTTACGTCCGTTCAGGGCAAGCCCGCAGCCGAGGGCCTCATAAATCTTCTGGTCTGGTTTCGCATTGTACGGACGCCAGCCGTTTTTGACCAGAGTCACGATGTCCATGATCCTGGTTCTGGACATAGCACACCTCCAGAGCCGTTTATTCGCGTCACAAACTCCCCGCGTCTGCCATCCTGCCAAATAATCTGAAAAAGAGCTCGTCACCTTCGCGTCCTGTCTGGTCGCGGCAGGCCATGCATTCGCGCCGGTCAAGGCGGCGGCAATGGGCGCAGCGAATCTCCTGCAAGGTGTCGACAAGCGTTCTCGCTGAAACCTGCGGCAGCGCCTGCGGCGGGATCTCCTGTGGGCTGGCCAGGGCAGCACGGATTCTTGCCGCCTGATTGCCTGAATTGCCGGGGTATTTGCCGGAAAGCGCCAGATAGACCGAAGAGCGCGACAGCTCCGGATGCGCCTTGCAAAAGGCATGGACTGAGGCGTACTGCTTCAGGATATCGGCTTTCAGGTTTTCAGTCGGCACGCTCCGCCATCCTGATCTGACGCTTTTCAAAGCTTTTTTCCCGGCGCTGCAAATCGGAAAGCAGGATGCCGATTTTTTCGCCGTCATGCAGCCAGAGGAAACAGTGCGCTCCGAATGCCCGTTTCACCCTGGTATCAAGGCTGGTCATGGAATAGCCCAGCTTGCGCCATATCGCCAGAATCTGCCGCTTTTCCCGCGCATAGGGCATGGAGTCGGTCACTTCAATAAAATCCGGCCTGGCGTTTGCCGTGACCCGCCTGTTGCGGCTTTTCGCGGGAGCCTTGTATTCCACTCCAAGCCGTGCGAAGTGATGCACCAGACGGGAAAGCTGGGGCACCGTCATGTCTTTTCGGCTCTCCACGCCAAACTCGGAGCGGAGCAGACTCCGAAAAGCCTCTTCATCCATTTCCGGCAGCTGCTTCCTGGCCACCTCTATCTTGCGATACAGGCCAAGCCGCATGGTGCGGTTTTCTTTCATGGCTGCCCCCCCTTTACACCAGATCAAAAGTCCAGAAACGCAAATGGCCCGGAGCCGGAATGGGCTGGGCCAGGCGTGTAACGGCCTGTATCCGCCACCAGTACAGTGCGTCCTCCATGATGCGGCGAAAGGGTCAATCTCGTTATAATAGGCGCTCATAATTCTTTTTCGGCTGCTCGTCAGGCCCTGCGCACCACCGCCGGGCGACCGCGCCGCCCTTGGAGTGGGCGGGCGGTTTCGCTTTATGGTTTCAATGCCTCTTTAAAGTCTCTGAACGGTGAAAAAGTCACCTTTTTGCCTGCCGGAATTTCCAGCGGTTCGCCCGTCCTGGGATTGCGCCCCGTGCGGGCTTTGGTTGCCACGGTCTTGAGTTTGCCGATGCCCGGCAGGCTCACTTCGCCGCCGCCCAGAAGTTCGGCTGCCATCACATTACAGGTTGCTTCCAGCGTACTTTCCACATGCAGCCGGTTCGCCACGCCACGCCCGCCCTTGGGCATGGATTCCATGATGCCGTCAATCAATTCCTTCTTTGTCATGCCCGCTACCAGTGCCGGATATATTGGCCCACAAAACGGAGGACGGTTTCCCTGTTGTGTCCGGCTTTCAACAGTTCGTCCCGCGCCATAGTCGCCAGTTCCGATATGATGTTACGCCGCTCAAATTCCGGAGCCTCCTGCCAGTCGCGGCGCTTTTTCAGGGCAGGAATATCCGCCGGGCTTTCGACGTGTCCCCAGAACAGTCCTTCCGCATACTGCCTGCCCAGCAGTTCCTTTTCCTTTTTGGTCAGCCTCATGGCTACGCCGCCCCCTCCTGCGGGAGTGGGTCTTTTTTGATTTCAATAAAGAAAGCGTCCACCTGCTGCCGCCGCATACCCACCAGTTCCAGCCGTTCATCCGGCCAGCCGAGGGCCGCGTCCTTGTTGATTTCCTCCTTCGTGCGGATGCCGTCCGCCAGGTTGTACTGATGCAGCCGTTCCAGGGTCATTTCCGCCGTCACGCCGCGAATCTGGACAATCCGCGTGCTGGCCCGGAAGCCGATGGTTCCGAAACCAAGGTCAACGCTTTTCGCCTTGGCAAACAGCGTCTGGCGGTTGAGCTTGGCGAATACCGCCACAGCGTCCGCAAGTTCCTTGCGGCGGGCCATCAGGGGGTTGGCCTCCTGGCTCGCCCTGGCCTTGGCTGTGTCGATGCTCTCCTGCATGGCTGCGGAGATGCCGTCCAGCTTGCGATCCAGGGCGGCAATCTCCGCCAGGGCGCACTCGGCCTGGGCGCGGTCTTCCACCACATGCGGGTCAGGCTTGATTCTGGACATCAGTAACCTCCCATTTCGCGGGCCAGGGGCGGCCTGTCTGTGAGCCGCATGGCGGCGTCCACATTGCAATCCATGATTGCTTCCAGGTGTTCCGCCTGTTCAGCCGCAGCGGCCAGATTGCGGCGGCAGATGCGGACAAGCTGGGCGTCATCTGCCCTCACTCTTCCGAGCAGCGGTTCCAGGGCCGCACTGATGCTTTTCAGTTCCTCACTCAACATGGCCTTTCCTCCCTGTTATGCGTTCTTAGAGCATTTTCTCTTTGAAAATGCTCTGCTGGCGCGAAAGCGGCAGCCGCCGCAACGCGGCGTACATTCAGGCGAAAACCGCGTTTTTCGCCTGAATGCCACCTTTGACTTTCATAAAAAGTCAAAGGTAATCTGTTCTAAGTTCCGTGACGGGGTTGTCCTGCTTTTCAAAGCGGGTCAGCAGGACGCGGGCCGCCTCCACAATGCCCCTTGCCGTATGAGGGGCGTAGGGGTCGGCGCAGAGCATCAGGCGGGTAATTGTCGCCGCTGCCGTGCGTTCTTTTGCAAAGGGGTCTGTTGCCCGAATGGGGGGATATGGCGTTTCCGGGTTCTGGTCCGCCTTCACGGTGGCCCGCCAGGTAACAGCGTTTCGATCATCCCGGCCCATCCGTTCAATGAAGCCTTCTTCCTCCAGCCAGTTGCAGTAGCGGAGCGCCTGCGTGTAGGAGACGCGCGTCATCATGGCGCATTCCGATACGGACCAGCCCGGTTTGGCCTTGCGGACAAAGCGCCACAGAGCTTCATAGCTTTTCGCCTCGCGGGGGCGATGCTTGAAATCGTAGGTGAAACAGCCGGGGCGCGTCCGCTTGACTTCTCCATGCCGTGTCATGTCGGAAATACGGCTGCGGACAACGGCCTGCTCCGCTTCGCTTTTCAGCCCCAGCGCCTCATAGACAAGCTGGTAGCTGATTTCCTTGCCGCCTTTGCCCAGAGCTTGCAGCGCCGCGCGCACCGCTTCCTTGCTGACTTCCTTGCGGGTATCCATGCCGCCCCCTACTTGCGCCGCCAGTTGCGGGTGGAACGGGCTGTATCCAGCATCTGCCGATCCACGCTGAAGGAGCCTTGCGCCTTGGCCGTCTTTTCCAGAATCAGGCACATATTGCGGACAAGCCGGAAGTCGCCTTCCGTGGTCTGGGCAATTTCCCCGGCCAGTTCCAGGGGCACGTCCAGCCCGGCGGCCTGCATGGCATAGAGGGCCACTTCCGCCGGACTGATGGGGCCGAACTCAATTTCATGGACAACGCGGCTCCATATCCTGCGCCGCTCCGAAAGCAGGCCGAAAATGCCTTCCTCTCCGATAAGGACGACAGGCGCGCCGGTCATTTCGTGAATGTCCCGCAAATCTTCTATGCGGTCGATTTTCAGACGGTCGGCCTCGTCGATGAACAGCGGCTTGGTATTGCCTTCGAGCGCCTGGACAATCAGTTCCTTGCAGCGGTTGCCCGTGTGCCGGGGCATGTCCGTATTTTTCCCCCGGACTTCAAAGAGCAGGCGCTGCAAGAAGCTGGTCTGGCTCCAGTTCTGCCAGACGCGGACATACGCGCCGCCGCGCTGGAAGTGATAGCGATCCGCCGCCACGCTCTTGCCGCGCCCGGCCTGCCCGTAGGCAAGCACAAAGCCGGAAAGCCCCCGGTCCGCGCCGGTCACTTCGTCCACCGCCGCGTCAAAGCGGCTCATGGCCTCGGTTTCAATGATCGTTTCCCGCATTGTGATTCCTCCATATTGTTATGCCATCCGGGCGGATTGCCGGGCATAGACAGCTTTCAGGCCCTCATAGCGGGCTTTGCCGTAACGCTCATATTCCGGTGTCTGCTCGTAGGCTTCCATCCATGCGGCATCCGCCGGGACAAGCTCCGCGCCCTGCTCAAACTTGACCTTGAACAGATAGGCGTAGCGTTCTTGTGAATCCTTCCAGCGTTTGAGGTCGGACGGCGTGTAGCCGGGCGCGGCGTCCATATCGGCCCTGGCCTGCGCCTTTGCAGCCTCAAACGCGGCCTTTTCCTCCGCTGTGGGAGTTGTCAGGGGGATGACTTTCGCCCGCTTCGGGGCTTCCGGCGGCGTTGCGTTCTGGATGGCGGCGACATGGGCGCGAACCTCCGGCATGACCGTTGCCGTGAGCATCCCGCGCATGAGGGCTTCGCTCTGGTTCTTTTGCCGGCCCTTGAGTTCAAGAGCGGCCTTGAACGCGGCCTGCTGCTCCGACGTTCCCAGATAGTCCGCCGCCGGGTGCAGTCCGCTGGCTATGTGATGATGCTCCCTGTCCAGCGCCTTGCAGATGAAGTTCCCGTCCATGTCATAAACAAGCACATGGTCAGGCGTCAGATGTTCATCATAACGAACCAGCACTTCATGGCGGCGGCGGGAAATCCCTTCATGCCAGTAAAGCCGCCCGTTGAGCCTGATGCCGTCCTTTGTGATGACGCTGATCTTCTTCTGCATCATCAGTTCGGTCAGCTTGTTCATGTCAGCTTCCGAGAGGCCGTCGCCGCGCCCCGCCATGAACACTTCTCCGGGCTTGCGCCCGTGAAGGTGGGTGCGGAACTGCGGGCGCTCCGCGTATTCCGCGAACCAGCGGGCCACCTGGTAATGCGTTTCTTCCAGCGTGAGGGGGCGTCCGCCCATCTTTTCATAAAGCTGCCGGTGGAGTTCTTCTCCGCGCTTCATGCGGGCGGGCTTGTGGGCAATGTCAAAGCCCGTATAGCTTGGCATCCATACTTCAAGCCCGTGCATCGTCCCGAAGAATCGTTCTATGGGCTTGCTCTGACCGTGGTAGGGCCAGGCATGGATCACCTTGCAGCCAAGGCTTTCATACAGGCCGAAGATGCCCGCCTGTTCAAAGTCCGGGCAGCCCTCAAAAAAACGGGCGCGGAAGGCGCGGCCATTGTCGATGTACACAACGCGGGGGAACTTCCCCAGCATGATGCAGGTTCGCCGGAAGGCGGCGGAAATGCTGGCCGTGTTCTCGGTGGGCATGATTTCCCAGCCAAGCGGGCAGTTGCTGGCCCCGTCATAGAAAAGCAGGATGGTCATCCGCTTGGGCTTGCCCGTGGCCGGATTGGTGGATTCAAAGTTGAGCGTATGGCCGTCGGCAATAACAATGTCGCCCACGGAAACAAGGTTCCAGTCCCGCAAGAGAGAGATGGCGCACTTGTCGTTCCAGGCTTTTTTGCCTTCGCGGAACAGCGTCCATGCATCAAAGCAGGTCTGCATATAGGATTTCACGAAGCGCCGGATTGTCGGCTCGGACGGGATATAGATGCCCTCCGCCTGAAACTTCTTTTGCACTTCATTGACGCACTGGCTGATGGCGGGAGCGTTCGGGTTGAGGATATGCCCCAGAATGACCGTGCGGTGACGCTCCGTAAGCAACGTCCGGCCCCGGTGCGCCACTCCGCGCTTGTCCGTCAGGGCAAGGACGCTGCCCGCCCGCTCCTGCGCCACTTTCCAGCGTTCAAGGGTCTGCCAGCTTACCTTGCCGACTTCCTCAAGGAGCTTTGGCCACGCCCCGCCCATGTAAGCCGCGATGAAGTCCTGCCGCTGTTTCTTGCCGTAGCCGAAGCGCCGCAGCCACGAGAGGTACTGGCGCACAAGGTCCGCGCGGGCCAGAGCCTTGTTGCGCCGGGAATCATCCATGATGGCGGCTTGCGTGGTGGCGGAAAGAGCAGGAAGGGTTGTTGCAGGGTCGGATTCAGCCAGAGCGGCCTTTTCCTCGGCTACCTGTATGGCAAGGCGCGTACTTTCCGGCATGGAGGAGGCAAGCCATTCTTTGCCGCCACCGCGTCCGGAGCGAGGACGTGATTGCCAGTTTTCGACTTTTGCTTTCCAGTCTATGCCCTGTCTTGTCATTCCCATCATTGGGGCCAGGGTATTAGATGTATATGCTTCCTTGACGACCATATCTTGCCCCCTCAACGATTGAGCCTTGGGTCAAACAGATATGCTGCCGGAACGCCCATCTCCTTGAGTGCGTCCAATACCTTTGGGGAATGTCTTTTACCCTTCACAGTTGCGGAAACTGATTCAGACGTAACGCCAATCCGCCGCCCCAATTCCGCCATGCTGACGCCGTGAGAATCCAGGATGGATCTGATGATATACCGGCACGCGAAGCGCTGAATCCCGCAGGCTGCTCGGTTCATAGTTCTTTCTCCAGCTTGTTCTTGCGCTGCCGCGCCGCTTTTTCGTCAAGGATGGCCTGGGCGTAATCCCGGAGCATCCGATCTTCCCGCGTCATCAGGTCAAAACCCAAAGCCCGTGCGGCAACGCGCAAGGGTTCCGCGCAGTCTGTGACGGAGCAAAATACCAGCAAGGCAAGAATTGACGGTGGGTGGCTCAAGTCGGAAGGGGAAAGCCACTTGTCCAGCGTGGCCTTGCTGATAACGGGAGAATTGCCGGAGGTGAGCCGGATGCCGGACTGCGCCGCCAAATCATTGAGGCGGTCAACAAGTATCTTTCGTCCCTCGCTTTCCTCCGCGCCCGCCGCGTTACGCATGGCGGCCCGAATGGCCGCCATGACGCCGGTGAGTTGAAAAGAGGTGCCGAGGAGGGATAGCTGGGACATAGTGGATTGCCTCTACATTTGGTCCACGGCCAGTTCCACGAGCTTCAGAAATTCCTGCCGGGTGACGCCGGTCATCCGCTTGGCCTGGTCAAGGCAGTCTATGAGGTTGTCCAGCGTGGAAAAGAAGTCGTCGGAGAATCCATCCAACCCAAAATTGTGGTAATAGGCTATGGCCGCCTCATCCGTAGGAAAGAGATCGCGCCGGTCTTGCATGGCAGGTTCAATCAGATGGAGATAATCAGATTCAGAAAGACTACTCTCTCTGATTCCCGCGACCTGTAGAAAATCTTGGTATCGCATTTGTGCCCTCCGCTTGTGTCCAAAGTCAGGCTTGCCGTGAACGTTGATTCCAGCAGGTGGAGCGGCTAAAGTCGGCATTGTCAGGCTTGAAACTTCAACCGCTCGCAAATCCAAACTAAAGGCAAAGACTGTTTCAGCCAATGCTTTTAGCAGTTGCATAAAGATTTTTTCTTTTTGCAAGATAAGTCCCATAAAATACAGGGTATTTCCCTTGTTTTGTGGGTTGCGTTGTCGGTTGCATAAAAAGGAAAAATCTATGCAACCCTTCGATGAACAGCTAGAACGAATGAAAAAAGCTGTTGGAGCTGATACCGATACAGCTTTAGCCGGTTACCTGGGTATAACCCAAGGCTCCATGTCTGGCGCGAAGGCCAAGAAAAAAATCCCGCCACACTGGTTTTTCTTGGTTTCAGATAAGACAGGAATTTCTATTGATTTTCTTTATTCTGGAAATGCGAGGATGGAGCAGCAGGATACCGAGCAACAATCGGAGACATCCAATAATTGCCATGGCTGTGCCATTCTAGAACGGCAACTGTCCCAGGAACGACAAGAGCGACAAGCCTTGAGCAAGGAAAATGGCGAATTGAAAGCCCAAATAGCCCGCTTGGAAGAACGACTTAGAGCGGTAAGCGGGGGAGGCAACGAATCTGTCGTTGCCACAAAGGCAAGTAACGCCTAGCCGAAAAGCTAAGGCGAAAATTATCCCTTTCAGACCGCCGGAGTGATGGCGTAAAAAAGCCCTGCTTTTTGTGTTCGTTTTGACACATGTCAGGGCTTTTTCATTTCTCAAGTTGCATGAAAAAAGGGCCGCAAACCGGCCCCAAATTCTCAAACCTTTTTTTCTGGCGCTTTTCAGGCTTCGGTCAAGCGCCTAGGGCCTGTTCACGCTATTTGACGAATTATATTCATGGGGTATACTCGCCCCCATGAACATAACCAAAGAACAATATGAACGCATTGCCGACTGCTTCCCCCGACAGCGGGGAAATGTTTCCCTGGATAATCGCCAGGTTCTCAATGCTATCCTCTATGTCGCGGAAAATGGCTGCAAGTGGCGGCGTCTCCCAAAAGAATTCGGCAACTGGCATACCA